>NZ_JASJSI010000002.1:0-103416 GCF_030237085.1 Stenotrophomonas maltophilia group sp. Smal32 | reverse complement strand
AATCCGCGGCCCGCGCCCCCGGCCCAACACCGCCCCCCACGCCCCAAAAAATGTAAACCCGCGATTTTGGAAGTGGGGGGGCACCCCCCCGGGGGGGGCGATATTTTTTGTGGGGCCGGCGGGCGGCCGCACACCCCCGGGGGGGGGCCAAAAATGATGGGGGGGGCCCCCCGGCCCCCGGCACTACCAACGTCAGGTCACCCCGTGTTCTGCACGCCCTGCGAAACGCCGTTCACGCACGCCACCAGCGCGCGCAGCAGGTCCTCGTCTTCGCGCCCGCTGGCCCGCCAACGTTGCAGCAGGTCCACCTGCAGCACGCTGATCGGATCGACGTAGGGATTGCGCAGGCGGATCGACAGCGCCAATCGCGCATCGTGGTCCAGCAGCGTCTTCTGGTCCATCAACGCCAGCAGCCAGTGCCGGGTGAGTTCCAGTTCGCGCTGCACCTGCGGGAAGAAGCGCCCGTGCAGTTCACCCGACAACAGCGAGAACTGCTCGGCAATGGTGATATCACCCTTGGACAGCACCATCGCGATGTCGTCCAGGAACGTGCGGAAGAACGGCCAGTCACGCGCCATATCGCGCAGGGTCTGTTCGTGGCCGGCATCAACCGCCGCCTGCAGGCCACCGCCCACGCCGTACCAGCCGGGGATGACCGCGCGCGCCTGGCTCCAGGCAAATACCCAGGGAATCGCGCGCAGGTTGCCCAGCGCCGCGTCCTGGCCGAGCCGGCGCGACGGCCGCGAGCCCAGTGTCATCCGCTCGATCACATCAATCGGCGTGGCGGTGCGGAAGTAGTCCATGAAGCCGGCCTGGCCGACGAAGCCACGGTAGACCTCGCTGCTGGCCGCAGCCACCACGTCCATCACCGGTCGCCACTCATCCTCGCGCGGCTCGGCGGCACGCGGGCGCAGGCTGGCGCGCAGCACTGCACCGGTGGCCTGTTCCAGCGAGCGCAGGGCCAGCGCACGGATACCGTACTTGCGGTGGATCACCTCGCCCTGTTCGGTCACCCGCAGGCGACCATCGATGCTGCCGCGCGGCGATGCATCGACAGCGTGCGTGGTCTTGCCACCACCACGGCTGATCGAGCCGCCACGGCCATGGAAGAAGGTCAATCGGATGCCCGCCTCGGCCGCCACCTCCAGCAGTTCCACCTGCGCACGCTGCAGGCCCCAGCGCGAAGCGGCAATGCCACCATCCTTGCTGCTGTCCGAATAGCCCAGCATCACCATCTGCACGTCGTCGCGTGCTTGCAGGTGCGCGCGATAGATCGGGTCGGCCAGCAGGTCACGCAGGGTCGCGGTGCCGCGCTTGAGGTCATCCACGGTCTCGAA
The DNA here is from genome assembly GCF_030237085.1 of Stenotrophomonas maltophilia group sp. Smal32. NCBI lineage: Bacteria > Pseudomonadati > Pseudomonadota > Gammaproteobacteria > Lysobacterales > Lysobacteraceae > Stenotrophomonas > Stenotrophomonas maltophilia group sp. Smal32. Next base: position 102,079 of record NZ_JASJSI010000002.1, on the reverse strand, counting down.
CAGTGGGGCGATGTCCAACGGCACCGCCCCACTCTCTTCCACCAGGCCGCCACGGCGTGCCAGCGCAAGCACGGCCAATACATCGCTGCGGTCGTGTGCCATCGAGATGATGTAGCTGCCCAGTGCGTCCCCACCATGCCGCGCACGGGCATCGGCCAGTGCGGCGAATACCGCATCCAGCCGCTGGTTGCCCTCGTCGTCGCCGTTGGGCAATGCCGTTTCACCGCTGGCATGCGGGCCCAGCAGCCGCGCACGGCCCACCGCATCCAGCGCCTGCCAGGCCTCCTCGCCGCCCAGCACGGCGGCCAGCGCGCGCGCATGCACGCTCGACTCCTGGCGCACATCCAGCCGCGCCAGATGGAAGCCGAAGGTCTTCACCCGCCACAGCAGGCGCTGCACGGCGAAGCCGCCAGCATGTTCGCCACGGTTCGCACGCAAGCTGTCGAGGATCAGCTGCAGATCCTCGATCAGCTCGTCCGGGCCAGCGTAGTTGCCTTCGCCATCATCCAGCGTGGCCTGAAGGCGCGCGCGCATGCGGTCGTTGAGCAGGCGGTACGGCATGTCGGCATGGCGTGGCCGCGACTGCACCTGCGGCAGCAGCTGCTGGTAATGCGTCACGCGTGCCTGCAGCGCATCACTGACACCCACCCGCTCGGTGGACTGGCTGAGCAGGCTGGCCAGCTGCAGCAGTTCCTTCTGGTAGCGCCCCAGCACGGCCTGCCGCTGCGCATCCAGCGTGTTGCGGATGGTGTGGGCATCCACATTCGGATTGCCGTCCATGTCGCCGCCCACCCACGTACCGAAACGCAGCAGGCGCGGCAACGGCAGTTCTTCCCCATAGGTATCGCGCAGCGCCTGCTGCAGCGATTCGTACAGCACCGGGATCACCCGGTACAGCACCTGCACCAGATAGAACCCGACGTGCTCGCGTTCGTCGTCGACGGTGGGCCGCACCGGCGAGGAATCAGTGGTCTGCCACGAGGCGGTCAGCGCCATGCGGAAGCGCGCGGCATCGGCGGCGGCCTCACCCGGCGTGCGCTGGCCGTCGAGGTTGTCGACCAGGCTGGCCACCATCAACTGCTCTTTCTCCAGCAGCGCGCGGCGCACCGCTTCGGTCGGGTGCGCGGTGAACACCGGTTCGATGTCGATGCGCGGCAACCATTGCGCCAGCTCGTCCAGTCCCACGCCCTGCGCCTTCAGGTGCTGCAGCGCATCCTGCAGGCCATCGGGCTGTGCCCCTGCGGTACCGGCACGCTGGTAGTCGCGGCGGCGGCGGATGCGATGCACGCGCTCGGCGATGTTGACCACCTGGAAGTAGGTGCTGAATGCACGCACCATGGTCTCGGCCTGCTGAGGAGTGCGCCCGGCCAGGCCTTCCGCCAGTTCGGACAGCGGCGCCTGGTTCTCGCGGCGGGCGATGGCGCGGGTGCGCACGTCCTCGACGTCATCAAGAAACGCGGCCGACACCTGTTCGACCAACAGGTCACCGACCAGCGCGCCAAGCCGGCGCACGTCATCGCGAAGGGGAAGATCGGGGGAAGCGAATTCGATGCTGCTGCGGTACTCGTTCATCGGCGACGCACGGGCCTCGGTCAACGGATCCTGACCCCAAGCCTATCCCAGATCGGGCCTCGTGCTGCGATGCAAAAATGGTTTCATCTGCACGTATCCACGGCAGACGCAGCCGAGCATGGGCTCGGCTCTACAACCATCATGGCGCGTGACCCCGTGTAGCGCCCGAGCCCATGCTCGTGCGGCGGCGCAGCCGCACAGGCGGCCCCCGTTGCAGGGGCCGCCCTCATGCAGGTATCAGCGCTTCTTCTTAGCCGTGCCCTGCTCGGCCGGGCCGATGGTCTGCTCCAGCCAGCGCTCGCTTTCGGCCAGCATCGTCATGATCGATTCGCGTGCGCGGTAGGCGTGCGATTCGTTGGGCAGCATCACCAGCCGCGCGGTGCCACCCAGGCCCTTCACCGCGGCAAACATGCGCTCGCTCTGGATCGGGAAGGTGCCGGAGTTGTTGTCGTCCACGCCGTGGATGAAAAGGATCGGATCCTTGATCTTGTCGGCGTAGTTGAACGGGGCCATCTTCTGGTAGACATCCTGCGCCTGCCAGTAGTTGCGTTCCTCGGCCTGGAAACCGAACGGAGTGAGCGTGCGGTTGTAGGCGCCACTGCGCGCGATGCCGGCCTTGAACAGGCGCGTGTGCGCCAGCAGGTTGGCGGTCATGAACGCACCGTAGGAATGGCCACCGATGGCGATGTGCTCGCGATCGGTCACGCCACGGCGCACCACTTCATCCACCGCCGCCTGTGCATTGGCCACCAGCTGTTCGATGTAGGTGTCGTTCGGTTCCTTGTCGCCCTCGCCGATGATCGGCATCGACGGGCTGGCCAGCACCACGTAGCCCTTGGCCAGGAACGCCTGCGGGCCCCAGTAGCTGACCGCGTTGAAGCGGTACGGCGAATCGGTCACCTGGCTGGCGGCAGCCGCGCTCTTGAACTCACCCGGGTAGGCCCACATCAGCAGCGGCCGCGGGCCGTCGCGCTTCGGGTCGTAACCCGGCGGCAGCAGCAGGGTCGCGGTCAGGTCGACGCCGTCCTTGCGCTTGTAGCGGATCTGCTCCTTCTGCACGCCCTTCAGCTGCGGCAGCGGATGGGCGAAATGGGTCAGTGCGCGCGGCGCGGTGCTGGCATCGGCCAGCGACTGCACGTAGAAATTGGCCGGCTCGTCCGGGCTCTCACGGCTCAGCAGCAGCGAGCTGCCCTGATCGTCCAGCAGCGCCACCGGCAGCGAGTAGCTCGGCGCCTGCGAGTGGAACAGGCGGGTGGCCTTGCCACTGGCAATGTCGAAGCGGTCCACGAACGGGCGGTCACCCTCCGGCGAAGCACCGGCACCGGCAAGGTACAGGCTGCTGCCATCCGGGCTGGTCTGCAGCAGCGAGCGCCCGCGCTCGTCGCTGGACAACAGCGGACGGCCCGGATCGGCATAGCGGTCCTGCGCATCGCGGTCCCACAGCAGGCGCGGTTCGGCGCTGGCGTTGTCCGGGGCGATCAGCCAGGTCCTGGTCTTGCGGGTCTTCCACCACGATTCGGTCAGCAGGGCCAGGTCGCCACGACCCCAGCTGATGCTGGCCAGGCGGCTGCCGAGCTGGGCCAGGGTCACCGGCGGCTTGTCGAACGGCGCGGCCTGCATCAGCACCGCATCGCGCACCTTGGCCTCCTTGTTCGGGTCGCCGCCGTCCTGCGCTTCAGCCCAGACCAGGGTGGCATCGGCATCGCCGCGCCAGCGGATGTCACGCACGCCGGTTACTTCGGCATCGTTGCCGGTTGGCAGGCCTTCCACCAGCGGGCGCACGGCCACGGTGTGCACCAGCTTGCCGCTGGCACGGTCGATCACTTCGATGCGGCGCGGGAAGCTGTCCACCGGCACCACGTAGGAGTACGGGCGCTGCACCGGCTGGCGCAGCACGAAGCGGCCATCCGGCGACACCGCAAAGCCCATGAAGATGCCGGCTGCGCCGATCGCGCGGCTGCTGCCATCCAGGCTGACTTCCACCGGCTGGGTGGTGGCGTAGTGATCGAACTGGCGCGCATCGGCCTCGTTCTTCAGCAGGTCCTGGTAGGTACGGATCGACACGACGCCGCCGCCCTGGCTGGTCTGCTGCACGGCCGGGCCGGTCGGGATGCCGTCTGCGGCCGGCGCCGCACCCAGGTTGGCCGGGCGGGTGAACACCACCAGTCCGCGGCTGTCCGGCAGCCACTGGTAGCCGCTACCGATCACCGTATTCAGGCCGGCGACCAGGCGGCGGGCACTGCTACCGGCCACATCCACCAGCCACAGTTCATTGGCGCCGCTGGCGGCGTCGACGTGGTTGAAGGCCAGCCACTTCTGGTCCGGCGACCACATCACGCTGGCGATCGACAGCTTGGCCGGCAGGCCGCTGATCGGCCGTTCCTTGCCGTCGGCCACGTTCATCAGCCACAGCTTCTCGCCGAAGCTGAAGCGGCTGTCGGAGAACGTGCGCGGGTTGATGCGCAGGCCGGCCAGCTTCAGCTCCGGCTGCGCCACCACCTGGATCGACGGCAGCGACGGCATCTGCATCAGCGCGGCCACGTCGCGGCGCGGTGACAGGAACAGCGAGGGCGCGCGCGGAGCATCGACCACCGCCTGCAGCGCGGCCGAAGGCAGCTCGTAGCCGTTGACGCCCTGGGACTGTGCCGCCGCAGGCTGCGGGGCCGCCGCCCAGGCCAGCGGGGCCACCGCCAGCAGTCCCATCGACAGGACCAGGCCGGTCCAGCGCCGAGTGCGGCGCGCGTGCATGCTCATCGTTCCACCTGTGTGATGCGTGAAAACACCGACCTTAACAGCCTGTGCACGCGATCCCATCTGCCGATGGTTGGGTCATCCCGATGTCATGCCGGGGCCGCGATATAATGGGGGTTCTCCCCTGCCGAGGGGCGCTGCGACCGGATCCCACGAGGCCCGGCCAGGCTCGGTAAGGTGGCTTTGTAACAACGGCGCCCGGCTAGATGCGAGCACCCGCTCGTCCACAACCGGAGCACACGAATGAACGCTGTTGCCAAGACCTTCTCCACCGAAGGTGATTACAAGATCCGCGATATCACGCTGGCCGACTGGGGCCGCAAGGAACTGGACATCGCCGAGCACGAAATGCCGGGCCTGATGTCGATCCGTCGCAAGCACGCCGCCAGCCTGCCGCTGAAGGGCGTGCGCGTGACCGGCTCGCTGCACATGACCATCCAGACCGCCGTGCTGATCGAGACCCTGAAGGACATCGGCGCCGACGTGCGCTGGGCCTCGTGCAACATCTTCTCGACCCAGGACCACGCTGCCGCGGCCATCGCCGCCACCGGCACGCCGGTTTTCGCCTGGAAGGGCGAGACCCTGGAAGAGTACTGGGACTGCACCCTGGACGCGCTGACCTTCACCCTGGCCGACGGCACCCTGACCGGCCCGGAGCTGGTGGTCGACGACGGCGGTGACGTGACCCTGCTGATCCACAAGGGCTACGAGCTGGAAAACGGCAGCGACTGGGTCAACACCGCCTCGTCCTCGCACGAAGAACAGGTCATCAAGAACCTGCTCAAGCGCGTCGCCAAGGAGCGCCCGGGTTACTGGGGCCGCGTGGTCAAGGACTGGAAGGGCGTCTCCGAAGAGACCACCACCGGCGTGCACCGCCTGTACCAGCTGGCCCAGGCCGGCACCCTGCTGATCCCGGCGATCAACGTCAACGACTCGGTCACCAAGAGCAAGTTCGACAACCTGTACGGCTGCCGCGAGTCGCTGGCCGACGGCCTGAAGCGCGCGATGGACGTGATGCTGGCCGGCAAGGTGGCCGTGGTCTGCGGCTACGGTGACGTGGGCAAGGGCTGCGCCGCCTCGCTGCGTGCCTATGGCGCGCGCGTGATCGTCACCGAGATCGACCCGATCTGCGCCCTGCAGGCGGCGATGGAAGGCTATGAAGTCAACACCATCGAATCGACCCTGGGCCGTGCCGACCTGTACGTCACCACCACCGGCAACAAGGACATCATCCGCATCGAGCACCTCAGCGCGATGAAGGACCAGGCCATCGTCTGCAACATCGGCCACTTCGACAACGAGATCCAGGTCGATGCGCTGGTGTCGTTCACCGGCATCAAGCACGTCAACATCAAGCCGCAGGTGGACAAGTACATCTTCCCGAACGGCAACGCGATCTTCCTGCTGGCCGAAGGCCGCCTGGTGAACCTGGGCTGCGCCACCGGCCACCCGAGCTTCGTGATGTCCAACAGCTTCGCCAACCAGACCCTGGCACAGATCGACCTGTGGGCGAACAAGGACAGCTACGAGAAGAAGGTCTACCTGCTGCCGAAGAAGCTGGACGAAGAAGTGGCCCGCCTGCACCTGGAAAAGATCGGCGTGAAGCTGACCACCCTGAGCCAGGAACAGGCCGACTACATCGGCGTGCCGGTGGAAGGCCCGTTCAAGCCGGACCACTACCGCTACTGATCGTGCCGGGGTCGGATCCCTTTCAGCAGGAAAGGGCTCTGACCCCAGCAACGGATGCACACGGAACGGGCGCCTTCGGGCGCCCGTTCTGCGTTGGCGTGCCACCGCATATCACCCATCCACCCAGTAGCCTCGGTCAAGGCACCACGTTCCGCACGCGCTACGATGCCCCCATGACCCCGGCCATCAACCTCCTCAAGCGCGAGAAGATCGCCCACACCGTGCGCAGCTATGTGCACGACGCCCACGCCGAATCGTATGGCGGCGAAGCCGTCGACAAGCTCGGCCTCGACCCGGCCCAGGTGTTCAAGACCCTGCTGGCCAGCACCGAGGCGCACGAACTGCTGGTGGCGATCGTGCCGGTAGCCGGTCAGCTGGACCTGAAGGCATTGGCCGAAGCGGCCGGCTGCAAGAAGTGCGAGATGGCCGCCGCCGATGCCGCACAGCGCGCGACCGGTTACCTGGTCGGTGGCATCAGCCCACTCGGGCAGAAGAAGCGCCTGCGCACGTTCCTGGATGCCAGTGCCGAAGCGCTGCCCGCACTGCATGTCAGCGCCGGACGCCGTGGGCTGGAAGTCGAACTGGCACCCACCGATCTGCTGCGGCTGACCGCCGGCCACTACGCGGCAATCGGAAAGGTGCGTTGATGCGCTGGCCGTGGTCCGCAACGCCGTCGCTCCGGCTTGAGGATGCCCAGGCTGACGTGTTGCTGCAGGACCTGCTGTCGCGCGACGGCAAGCGCATCACCGATGCCGCCCGTACGGTCTCACGGCTGTTCACCGCGTCCTCGCTGGATGCATTGGCCGCGCATACGGACCTGATCGAACAGCACTGCCAAGGCATCGCGCTCGGCGGCATGCTGATCAGCAACCAGGCCCACCTCAAGGCCGCACTGCAACGATTGCGCTACTGGCAGGCACGCGAGGGCTGCCTGTGTGTGCTCAATCCCGGCTACCCGTTCTTCGATCCGCGTCGCCTGATCGAACAAGGGCAGGTGCAGCTGATCTCGTTGCAGGAGGCCGAGGATGGTTGGGGCGATTGCCATACCGTTGCCTGCACCCAGTGCGGCCAGCACTGGCAGGCCATCGACCGCGAGTATCACTACCCGTGGTGGGAGTGGAAGACCAGCGGCCGGTGAAGCAGCCACGCATGGCGTGGCTCTACTGACCCTCCGCGTGGATGTGCATCCCCCGCAATCACGGCCGCCAGTTGGCGTTGCTCTCCCAGAACGCGACCGAGCGCCGGTAGGCCTCGCGGTCCAGCGGCACGCCGGATCCGCCCTCCTCCACCCCCAGCGCATTGCGCATCATCGTGATCGGCGCCATCGGCACTTCTTCCGGTTCCGCGGTGTAGATGCAGCCGACAATGCCCCAGTCGGCTTCGATCGGTGAACCTTCCTTCGCCAGCTGCTCGGCGCTGTACAGGATCACCACCAGATAGTTTGCACGCGGGGACTCCACGCCTTCGAACCAGCGCACCAGCACCGGCAGCTCGTCACGATTGCGCGCCTCGTAGCCACTGCGCAGCTGGTGGCGGTTGGCCTCGGTGATCGGCACCGTCAGGCAGCGCGTGCTGGTCCAGTTCTCGTAGACGAACAGCTTGCAGAAGGGTGCGTAGCCATCGAGCACCTTCAGCGGCGCATGCGCGTTGAGGTGGGCTTCGAACTGCTCGGCAGTGCAGTCCTGGATGGTGTTGCCGCGCGGCACGCGCGGGAACAGGCGGGGACGGGCGAAGTCGGTGAGGACGATGGACATGGCAGGGCGTGATCAGGGGTTCCACCGCACAGGGTAACCGCCACGGAGGAAGGCCGGGCCGGATGCCGATGGTCACTGGCGCCCGCGTCCAGCTTGCAGCACCCTGCGGACGACCCATTACAAGGATCGCCGGCTCATGGATGCAGCACGCGCGTTGCCCCGTTCCGCCCGCCGTCGGCGGTGGCCGATCGTACTGGCCATCCTCCTGCTGGCGCCGCCATTGCTGTTCGCCTCTGCCCTGCTCTGGCCACTGTCGGCACCGCCGCTACCCGAACCCGGCAACAGCCGCGTGATCGTCAACGTACGGGTGGTGGACGTGCACAACGGCATTGCCGGCGAGCCGACCAGCGTCACCCTGCGCAACGGCATCATCACCGCCATCGGCAATGATGCACACGACACGACGCTGCCTATCCTCGATGCCGGCGGCCGCTGGCTGGTGCCGGGCTTCTGGGACATGCATACCCATGCACTGCAGCTGTCACCGCAACTGCAGTTCCCGCTGATGCTGGCCAATGGCATTACCGGCACCCGCGACATGATGGACTGCCCGCAGGCTACCGACCCGCTGATCGCCTGCGTGGCCGACAAGCGCCGCTGGACCGGGCAGGCCATCGCAGGGCAACAGGCCGCACCACGCTTCGTACAGGTCGCCAGCTTCTATTTCGAGGACCCGTCGCTCTCGCCGGAGGCTGCCGCGTTGCGGGCACGCACGTACAGCGCGCGTGGTGTCCACGCGCTGAAGGTCTACAACCGGCTGCGTGCGGATACCTACCAGCGGCTGGCCACCGAAGCACGGCAGCTTCACCGTCCACTGGTTGGTCACCTGCCAAGGGCGGTGCCTCTGGAAGACGCGGTACAGGCAGGCCAGCGCAGCTTCGAACATGCCCATCTGTTCGTGCGGCATTGCTTCGACCATGCAGCCGCCTGGCGTGGTGGCACCCTCGACGGCGACGACCCGACCGCTCTGGCCGAACGGATGGTCAGTGGTCATCAGCCCGCGCTCTGCGACGAAGCGTTCGGCCTGATGCAGGCCAGCGGCGCAGCATTCGTGCCGACCCATGTCACCCGGGAGGAGGATGCGCGCGCACGCGATCCCGCCTTCATCAACGATCCACGCCTGGCCTACCTGGATCCACTGTCACGCTGGGCCTGGCGTGACGACCTGGAGGCAACCGCAAGTCGCTACCCCGGGTTGCGCGGCGAAGACGCGCTGAAGGCCTACTTCGCGCATGGCTTGGCGCTCACCGGCGCCGCGCATCGTGCCGGCGTCACCGTGCTGGTCGGCACCGATACCGGACTGGGCGGCTTCCGCTACCACGATGAACTGCAGTGGCTGCGGCATGCCGGCATGAGCCGGGCCGACGTACTGCGTGCCGCCACGCTGCAGGCCGCGCGCCATCTGCAGCTGCAGGCATCACATGGCAGCGTCGAGGTCGGCAAGGCCGCCGATCTGGTCCTCCTCGATGGCGACCCGCTGCAGGACAGCGCAAACACCCGTCGCATCCACGCGGTGCTGCTGGCCGGCCATCTCTACGACCGCCCGCGGCTGGATGCGTTGCTGGTGTATGCGCGTTCGCAGGCGCGTTCTCCAGCAATGATGGCACGCCTGCTGTGGGGCTTCCTCACCAGCCCGGTCAGCGCCGAGCTGTAGCGACCGCTACAACGCCATCCGCTCGCGCAGTTCCCGCGCCTGCCGCCGCGACACGTCCACTTCACTACCGTCGTCCAGCGTCAGGTCGTAGCCATCGGCAATGCTTGGCGTCACGCCACGGATGCGGCGCAGGTTGACCAGGGTGTTGCGGTTGGCACGGAAGAACAGATCCTGCGGCAGGCGTGCTTCCAGCGCGCTCAGGCTGCGGGTCAGCAAGGCGTTCTGGTCACGGAACCACAGCCGCGTGTAGTTGCCATCCACCACCAGCCGGCGGATCTCAGAGACCGCGACGAACCAGCAGCGTTCGCCCTCGCGCACGAACACCTGGTCCTGCGCGCCCAGCGTGCCGCGCGACTCTGGCGCCTCGGCTGAAGCCACTTCGCGCTGACGTGCCCGCTCCAGCGCCTCGAGCAACCGCGGCGCCTCCACCGGCTTCACCAGGTAGTCCAGCGCGTTGGCCTGGAACGCGCGCACGGCATAGGTGTCGTAGGCGGTGACGAACACCACCGCCGGCACCGTTTCCAGACCGTCCAGCACATCGAAACCGCTGCCGGAGGGCATCTGCACGTCCAGCAGCACCAGGTCCGGCGCCAGCGTGGCGATCGCCTCGCGCGCGGCGGGCACATCGTCGGCTTCGCCCACGCACTGCACCCAGGGCAACGCCGACAACAGCGTGCGAAGCTCCTGCCGCGCCAACCGTGCATCATCGACGATCAACACGCGCAGTACGCGACTCATTGCGGAATCTCCAGCAGGGCCTGCATGCGGTCGCCGACCGGCTGCAGGGTGAAACGGCCACGCGAACCGAGCTGCGCACGCAGATAGGCCAGACCCACACCATGCCCGTGGGTGGGCTCGCTGGCGTTGCCCAGCGGGTTGTCCACCTGAAGGCGCAACACGTCGTCGTCCAACGTGGCCCGGATCTCTATCCCGCCACCGCCGGGACGACTGGCGATGCCGTGCTTGATCGCATTTTCCACCAGCAACTGCAGCGCCATCGCCGGCAACTGCGCCTGCAGGGCGTCGGCATCGATGTGCCGAGCTACCTGCAGGCGCTGCTCGAAGTGGATGCCCTCGATCGCCAGATAGTCATCCACCACCGCCAGTTCTTCGGCCAGCGTGACCTGCTCGCTGCGATTGTGCGCCAGCGCCTGGCGCAGCGTCCGCGACAACCGCGTGACCATGTCGCGCGCGCGTTCGGGATCCTCCAGGATCAGCGCGCGCAGATTGTTCAGCGCATTGAACATGAAGTGCGGATTGAGCCGCGCACGCAGCGCATCACGTTCCAGCGCACTGCGTTCGGCTTCGGCACGCAGGCGCGCCAGTTCGGCACCGCGAATGCGGCGAAGGCTGTGCAGGCTCGCCCAGAGTGCGGTCCACAGTGCCAGCATCACCGCCGTGGTGTACCAGTAGAGCAGCAGCGCCTTGGGGCTGAAGTCGGCCACCTGGCGCCCGATGCCTACCCATCCCCAAGCCAGCGCTGCGTGCAGCGCGATGTTCACCAACGCCTGCGCCAGCGCGGCCCCCACGGCCACTGACAGCGCCAGTCGCAGCAGCAACCCGACGGTACCGCGCGACCACCAGCCGGCGCGCAGGGCCAAGGCGCGGATGCCGCCGCTGCACCCGAACAGGGTCACCGCCAGGCCGACCGTGATCAGTACACCGGCACTTCCGGCGTCGGCGAGATAGGCATGCCGCAAGCCAAGGCCCGCAGCGCCGTAGAGCGCCCACACCAGTGCATTGAGCAGCCAGAAGCGTACCGACGAAGAGGAATCCCGCATGTCCATTCCGAGACGTGTTGAAACTCAGGGGTGGCGGTCGAGGAAGGCCTGCACCTGCTCCTGCAGCCAGCGCGGATCATCCCACATCAGGAAGTGGAACCCCTGCGCGCTCATCGCGACCTGCACGCCCTGCAGTTTCGCGTACTGGGCCTGGAATACGGCGCGGGTGCTTTCCTCGGTACCCCCCATCGGCTGGTAGCCGGCCCAGCTGCCCAGCACCAGCGTCGGCGCGCTGATCGAGGCGATGCTGTCACGCAGGTCGGTGGTCATCACCGCGTGCATGGCGTCGGCGGTGGTCTGGCGATCACTGCTCTCGCCCCAGCCGCCCAGCTCGGCCTGCCGCTGCGGATCGCGGGTCATGCCCGGCAGGCCCGCCTTCAACTGTGCCTGCCATTGCGCGGCGTCGGCGGCGAGCATGCCCTTGCGCAGCTGGTCGGCCATCGGCCGCACGCTGTTCGCGGTGGCGTTCGGGTCGCGCGCCGCCGGTAGGAACGGCAATGCATCAACCACCACCAGGGCGCTGACCGCCTTCGGCTGGGCCTGCGCCATCTGCAGGCCCAGCAGGCCGCCCAGGCTGTGCCCGACCACCACCACCGGGCCCAGCTGCCGGTCATGCAGGTAGGCCAGCAGCTGCCCACGCATCGCCGGCAGGAAGTCGGCCGGGCGCGGGTCGGCGGGCGTGGCGCCGGCAAAGCCCGGCAGCTGCGCCAGATGGCACTGCACGTCCTTCAGCGCCAGGCAGGTCTCGCGCCAGACCTCGGCGCTGCTGTTGAGACCGGGAATCATCAGCAGCGGACGGCCCTTGCCGACCACCTCGACCTGCACCTTGCCGGTGCCTGTGGCGGCCGCCGCATGGGCCGAACCGGAGCCAAGCACGGCCATCGCCATGCCGATCATCGCCAACCGGGCCAGCGCCTTCATTGCGTACCAGAGTGCCAGGAAGATCTTCATCGTCTGCTCCTTCATCGGGTGGGTGTTGCCGGGATGGGAACAGCGTGGGCCCGGCCGACACATACCGGTTGCGATTTCGGAGCAGCGGCCGAACGGCGGGGCGAACGGTCGCAGGCTGAGGCTGGCGGGCCCTCACGCGACCATCAAACATCCATCTTGATGGAGAGATATACTGCTCCACACCAACCGCCGCCGCCCGCGCCATGACCGCCATCAGCTTCGAGTTCTATCCGCCCAAGACCGACGAACAGCGCAGCCAGCTGGACCGTGCCGCGGCCAAGCTGAAGGACTACGATCCCCAATACGTGTCGTGTACCTTCGGCGCCGGTGGCTCAACCCTGAGCTATACCTCCGAGACCGTGCGCCACCTCAACCAGCATCACGGCTTCGATGCCGCGCCGCACCTGTCCTGTGTCGGCGGCACCCGCCAGGAAATCCGCGAGCTGCTCAAGCTGTACCGTGCCATCGGCTGCCGCCGCCTGGTCGCGCTGCGCGGTGACCTGCCCTCGGGCATGGGCTTCCCCGGCGACATGCGTTATGCCGCCGAGCTGATCGCCTTCATCCGCGCCGAGCACGGCGATGCGTTCCACATCGAAGTGGGCGCGTATCCGGAGACGCACCCGCAGGCGAGCGATGCGCTGGCCGACCTGAAGCACTTCAAAGCCAAGATCGATGCCGGTGCCGATGCGGCGATCACCCAGTACTTCTTCAACCCGGATGCCTACTTCCACTTCGTCGATGAAGTGCGCCGGCTCGGCGTGCAGGTGCCGATCACGCCGGGCATCATGCCGATCGCCAACTTCAGCCAGCTGCGCCGCTTCTCCGAACAGTGCGGCGCGGAAATTCCGCGCTGGATCAGCCGCAAGATGCAGGCCTACGGCGATGACGCCGAATCGGTGCGTGCATTCGGCACCGAAGTGGTGGCCCGGCTGTGCCAGCGCCTGATCGAAGGCGGCGCACCCGGCCTGCATTTCTACACCTTGAACTTGGCCAAGCCGACCACTTCAGTGCTGAAACTGCTGCGGGGCTGAAAGCACGCCATGCGGACCTGATCAGCGCTACCCTTTCTGGATGATCCGCCTTTCCCTCCTGCTGGTGCTGTTGCCGCTGTGCGCGATGGCCCCTGTTGCCCATGCGCAGTCCCCGCGCCTGAACCGCTGCACCGATGTGCAGGGCCAGAGCGTCTACACCGACCGCCCCTGTGACAGCGTGGGCGCACGGTCACGGCTGCCGCCGCCCGCCCCCACCGGCAACACCGCACCGCGCGACACATTGGGTGCGCGCTGCCCACGCCGGCTGAGCGAGCTCGTGGACGCATTGCGCAACGGCATCCTCAGCAACGATGTGAACCGGCTCTCTTCGCTGTACCTGTGGGGTGCGGTGTCCGACGCGGGGGCGCAGCGCATTCTCGGCCAACTGGAATCGCTGGCACGGCGGCCGCTGGTGGACGTGGTGCCGGTGTATCCGCGGCAGGACCAGATCGCAGTGCCGGAGGAGGGTCAGAGCCCTGCTGCGCAGGGGTCCGACCCTGAGCCGCCGGCCGCGCGGCATCCGGTCGGCCTGCGCCTGGAGCAGACGTTGCCGGGCAGCGTTGCGCGCGCCTCGACGGTGCTGGGATTGCGGCGGCAGTACGGGTGTTTCTGGATCACGTTGTGATCGGGAGGGGTCGGATCCCTTTCCAGTGGAAAGGGCTCTGACCCCGGATTGCCGCGATGGGGTCAGAGCCCTGCTGCGCAGGGATCCGACCCCGCGTGCCGGTTCACGCCGGCCACAACCCACGAATGGCGGCGATGCCCTGCGCGCCGTGGCGACGTGCTTCGGTGATGTGGCCGCTGCCCATGCCGCCCAGGGCGTAGATCGGCAGCGATACCTGCGCGCGCAGTTCGGCAAAGGCATCCCAACCCAGCGGCGAGGCATCGGGATGGCTGGCGGTGGCCTGCACCGGGCCAAGCACCGCGAAGTCGCAGCCCAGCTGCTGTGCGGCCTGCAGCTGCTGCAGGTCGTGGCAGGATGCGGCCACCAGCTGGCCACCGGGGAGTGGACGCTGCGACAGTTCCAGCAGCTGTTCGCTGCCCAGGTGTACGCCCACGCCCAACGCACGCGCCAGTTCGATATCGCGGTTGAGCAGCCACTGCACGCCGCTGCGGCGATGCACACGCACAGCCTGCTCGACCATCGCCTGCCGCTGCGGATGCGCCGGCGGCAGGCGCAGCTGGATGCGCTGCTGGCCACCCGCTACCGCACGCTGCAGCTGCTCATGCCAGTGCTGCACGCCGCCATCATTGTCGGCAGGCGCCGGGGTGATCAGGTAGCGGTCGGGCTGGCGCAGGGCGGCCACCACCGGCAGATCAGCCGGCGGCATCGAATAGCGGCCCAGCTTGTCCGGTGCCACCCAGGTGATCGCCTGGCCCTCGCGCCCGCGTGGCGTGCCCTTCCAGCTGCGCACATGGCGCACTTCCAGGGTCAGGTGCTTGTCCGGGTAGCGCTGCGGCACGTCCATCAGCCACTCGCCGACATCGGCCTCGATGCCCAGTTCTTCGCGCAGCTCGCGCACCAGCGCCTGTTCGGAGGTCTCCCCGGATTCGCGCTTGCCGCCCGGGAACTCCCACAGGCCGGCCATGTCGCGGTTCTCGGTTCGGCGGTTGAGCAGCACGCGGCCACGCGCGTCGGTGATGACGGCGGCCACGACATGGATCGATCGGGTGGGGGAAGGCATGGGGGAAGCATGCCCAGAACAGGGCGGCCCGCGCAATCTCGGATCTGGCCAGGATCATGCGCCGCAAAAGAAAAGCCCCGCTTTCGCGGGGCTCTTCGGGATCAGCTCAGCTGGCCGTGGCAGTGCTTGTACTTCTTGCCACTGCCGCACGGGCACGGATCATTGCGGCCGATCTTCGGCTCGTCGCGCTGCAGCTGCGCCACGCCCTGCTGGGCGGCCTGTACCTGCGCGGCTTCCTCGTCGGCGCTGTAGCCACCCATGTCCTGGTGCTGGAACTGCGACTGGCGCAGGCGGGCTTCCACCTGCTGGCGCTCGGCCGCTTCCAGCGCCTGCACTTCCTCGTCGCTGCGGATGCGCACGCGCGACAGCAGGGTCACCACTTCGCGCTTGACGTTTTCCAGCATGTCCGAGAACAGCTCGAAGGCTTCCTTCTTGTATTCCTGCTTCGGCTGCTTCTGCGCATAACCACGCAGGTAGATACCCTGGCGCAGGTAATCCATGCGGGCCAGGTGCTCCTTCCAGCTCTGGTCCAGCACGGTCAGCATCACGTGCTTCTCCAGCGCACGCATGGTCTCTTCGCCCACGCCGGCTTCCTTCTCGGCGAAGTGCTGGTTCACGCGTTCCTGCACCTTGGCGGCGATGGCTTCGGCGTCCAGTTCCTCGTGTTCCTTGACCAGGCCGGTCAGCGACATCTGCAGGCCGAAGTCCGACTCTAGGGTCGCTTCCAGGCCGCGCAGGTCCCACTGCTCGTCGATCGAGTTCGGCGGCACGAAGCGGGCGACCACATCGAAGATCACGTCATCGCGGATGCCGTCGACGTTGGCCTTCACCGACTCGGCATCCAGCAGCTCGTCGCGCTGGGCGTAGATCACCTTGCGCTGGTCATTGTTGACGTCGTCGAAGTCCAGCAGGTTCTTGCGGATGTCGAAGTTGTGGGCCTCGACCTTGCGCTGCGCCTTTTCGATCTGGCGGCTGACCAGGCGGTCCTCGATGACGTCGTCTTCCTTCATGCCCATCATGCGCATGGCCTTCTGCACCCAGTCGGAGGCGAAGATGCGCATCAGGTTGTCTTCCAGCGACAGGTAGAAGCGCGACGAACCCGGGTCACCCTGGCGGCCCGAACGGCCACGCAGCTGGTTGTCGATACGGCGCGACTCGTGGCGCTCGGTACCGACGATGTGCAGGCCGCCAGCAGCCTTCACCGCATCGTGGCGCTTCTGCCATTCGGCCTTGACCGCGGCCTTCTGCTCGTCGGTCGCGTCCTCGCCCAGGGCGTGGATCTCGGCTTCCAGCGAACCACCCAGCACGATGTCGGTACCACGACCGGCCATGTTGGTGGCGATGGTCACGGCGGCCGGACGACCGGCATTGGCGACAATGGTCGCTTCGCGGTCGTGCTGCTTGGCGTTGAGCACCTCGTGCTTCACGCCGGCCTTGCTCAGGTGCTCGGACAGCATTTCCGAGGTTTCGATCGAGGTGGTACCCACCAGCACCGGCTGGCCGCGCTTGGCGCACTCTTCGATGTCGGCCAGCACCGCGTTGAACTTGCCCTTGCGGTTGAGGAAGACCTGGTCCGGGCTGTCCTTGCGGATGGTCGGGCGGTTGGTCGGGATCACCACCACTTCCAGGCCGTAGATGCTCTGGAATTCGAACGCTTCGGTATCGGCCGTACCGGTCATGCCGGACAGCTTCTTGTACATGCGGAACAGGTTCTGGAAGGTGATGCTGGCCAGCGTCTGGTTCTCGCGCTGGACCGGCACGCCTTCCTTCGCCTCCACCGCCTGGTGCAGGCCGTCGGACCAGCGGCGGCCGGCCAGGGTACGGCCGGTGAATTCGTCGACGATGACCACTTCGCCGTCGCGCACGATGTAGTCCACGTCACGCTGGTAGATGGCGTGCGCGCGCAGCGCGGCATTGAGGTGGTGCACGACGGTCAGGTTCTGCGCCGCGTACAGGCCTTCAGTCTCGCCATCGAGGATGCCGGCTTCGACCAGCAGCTGCTCGGCGTGCTCCATGCCCGCTTCGGACAGGTGCACCTGCTTGCCCTTCTCGTCGACCCAGAAGTCGCCTTCGCCGTCTTCCGCTTCCTGCTTGACCAGGTTCGGCACGACGCGGTTGACGCGGATGTACAGCTCCGGGGAGTCATCGGCCGGGCCGGAGATGATCAGCGGGGTACGCGCTTCGTCGATCAGGATGGAGTCGACTTCGTCGACGATGGCGTAGTGCAGGCCGCGCTGGTAGCGGTCGGCCTTGGACAGCGCCATGTTGTCGCGCAGGTAGTCGAAACCGAATTCGTTGTTGGTGCCGTAGGTGATGTCGGCGGCATAGGCTTCGCGCTTGTCGCTGTGCGGCATGCCCGGGTAGACCACGCCCACGCTCAGGCCCAGCCAGTTGTACAGCTTGCCCATCTGCGCGGCGTCGCGGCGGGCCAGGTAGTCGTTCACGGTGACCACGTGCACGCCCTTGCCTTCCAGCGCGTTGAGGTACACCGGCAGGGTCGCCACCAGGGTCTTGCCTTCACCGGTGCGCATTTCTGCGATCTTGCCCAGGTGAAGCACCATGCCGCCGATCAGCTGCACGTCGTAGTGGCGCATGCCCAGCACGCGGCGGCCGGCTTCGCGGCAGACCGCGAAGGCTTCCGGCAGCACCTTGTCCAGGGCTTCACCGTCGGCGATGCGCTGCTTGAACTCCGGCGTCTTGGCCTGAAGCTGCTCGTCGGAAAGCTTCTCGATCTCCGGCTCCAGCGCATTGATCTTGGCGACGATGCGGTTGAGCTGGCGCAGCTGTCGTTCGTTACGACTGCCAAATACGCGGGTAAGCAGGCTGTTGATCATTGAAGGAACCGGGTTGGATGGACACGACGCCCGGCCTCCCCCTTGGGATCCGTCCGCCGCAAACGAAACAGGGCGCCTGGCGCCCTGTCGATGGCAACACCCATTGTAGCTTGGGACGGGCGGCTGAGGTTTCAACCCTTTGGCGATGGGGTCAGGGCCCTTCCGCGCTGCGGAAGGGATCCGACCCCGTGCGGGATCGGGGTCGGATCCCATTCGCCATGGCGAATGGGCTCTGACCCCAGGCCTGGGATCAACCGCGGCTGATGCGCCCGACCGGCGTGTTGCCGCCGTCGCCGAGGAACTTGCGCGGGTTGACCACGTTGCCGTTCTCCCACACCTCGAAGTGCACGTGGGCGCCGGTCGAACGGCCGGTGGAACCGGCCTTGGCCACTTCCTGGCCCGCACGGACCAGGTCACCGGCCTTCACCACCAGGCGCGAATTGTGCGCGTAGCGGGTGACGTAGCCATTACCGTGGTCGACGTCGACCACGTTGCCGTAGCCGCCCTTCACACCGGCGAAGCTGACCACGCCCTCGGCCACGGCCATCACCGGGTCACCGACCCTGGCGTGGAAGTCCATGCCCTTGTGGGTGGCGGCACCGCGGCCGAACGGGTCGGCGCGGGTGCCGAAGCCGGAGGTCACGTAGCTGTTGCGGATCGGCATGCGCGAGGGCACGGCGTTCTGCTGCAGCTGGTGGTCGAACATCAGCGATTCCATCACCGACAACTGGCGGCCTGAAGCAGCGAAGCGCTGCTCCAGCACCTGTAAGTCGGCGTTGACGTCCTTGACCGGGATGTCGCTGGTCGGGCCGCCGGCATCGCCATCACCGAGGCCGGGGGTCTCGTTGAAGTCGAATTCGCCGTCTTCCAGCTTGCCCATCTGGGTCAGCCGTTCGCCCAGGGCGTTCAGGCGGGTGGCCTGCGCCTGCAGCTCGCCGAGGCGGGCCGCCAGTGCGTTGACCTGGGTCTGCGCATCGCGCTTGACCTTGGCCAGTTCCGCATCCTGGCGCTCGACCTTGGCCTGCAGCCGGGAATCATTCAGCGCGCTGGCGCCAATGCCGCCAGCAAGGCCGATAATGCAGCCTACCCCGAGCACGCTGCCCAGCAGGGCACGGGGGCGGTCCTCGAAATAGAACCGCAAACGCGCGATCGGCGACGACTTGGCCTGTCCTTCACGCGTTTTGATTACGATCTTTTTGAATGCCATCAGTGAGTTTTCATGTCTGAGCCGAAATCCAGCGTTCGCCCCGCGTCAGTGCCGAAGCCGGCGCTGGATGCGGTGATGGCGGACAAAAGCGGGAACCCGCTGCGGCGTGCCTTGTGGCTCGACGCGCTGGACCGTCAGTTGCGCCCCCAGTTGCCGCCAGCTCTGCGCAGCCGTTGCCGGCTGGCCAATGTGGACGGGGAACACCTCGTTTTTCTCGTCGAGTCCCCGGTCTGGCATGCCAAGTTGCGGCTTGCCGAAGCCCAGTTGCTCGACGCGGCCCGTTCCATCGGGCTGAAGGCCACCAGGGTGACCATCAAGACTGCGTCCACCACTCCCTCACGCTCCCCAGCGATCGACAACCGGAATGGCCCCCACGCAGTTTCAGCCGCCACGCACAAAGGGCTACGCGACGCCTTGGCTTGCCTGCAGGACGTTCCTTCGAAGCCGAAGAAGCGGTCCTGACGACAACGGAGCATCCGGCTCCGCTCCCCGTCGCGCGTGTCACCACGGCGTGAAACATTTCGGGGGCCGGGTCGCATCCTAGCTGCCATCCGGGGGCCTGTCGTTAGATTGTTGTTAAAACCGCGTTAAATTCAGGCTTCCGATCCAACAGGTTCACAAAACCGTGACCTCGAACCGGCCTTGATGGCCGTCAAGCATGCTGAATGCGATGTGGGTTGCGGAAACGACAACGCCGCCCTTCCGGGCGGCGCTTTTGTCTTTAAATTCAACAGCCTGCAGGAATCAGGCGTAGGCCGGCGTGGCGTACTCGACCGGATCCGGCGTGGCCGGCGAGTCGAAGCTGACCCATTCCCAGGCGGTGGCGTCGGCCATCAGTGCCCGCACCAGCTTGTTGTTGAGCGCATGGCCGGACTTGAAGCCCTCGTAGGCGCCCAGCACCTGGCCACCGGCCAGATAGAGGTCGCCGATCGCGTCGAGGATCTTGTGGCGCACGAATTCGTCGGCGTAGCGCAGGCCGTCTTCGTTGAGCACGCGGAACTCGTCCAGCACGATGGCGTTGTCCATCGAACCGCCCAGGCCCAGGTTGCGCTCACGCATGTATTCCAGGTCGCGCATGAAGCCGAAGGTGCGCGCGCGGGAGATTTCCTTGGTATAGGCCAGCGTCGAGAACTCGATTTCCTGGCGCGACTGCTTGGCCGGGATCATCGGGTGGTCGAACTGGATGGTGAAGCCCAGCTTGTAGCCCTCATAGGGGGTGAAGCGGGCCACCTTGTCACCCTCGGTCACTTCCACGGTCTTCAGCACGCGAATGAAGCGCTTGGGCGCATCCTGTTCCACGATGCCCGCCGACTGCAGCAGGAACACGAACGGGCCGGCCGAACCGTCCATGATCGGCAGCTCGGCCGAAGACAGTTCGACGATGATGTTGTCCACACCCAGGCCGGCCAGTGCCGACATCAGGTGTTCGACGGTCTGGATCTTGGCGTCGTTGCAGGTCAGGCCGGTGCACAGGGTCACTTCGGTGACCAGCTCGGCCTTGGCCGGCACTTCCACGACCGGGTCCAGGTCCACGCGGCGGAACACGATGCCATGGTTGACCGGTGCCGGGCGCAGGGTCATGTAGACCTTGTCACCGCTGTGCAGGCCAACGCCAGTGGCGCGGATCGTGTTCTTGAGGGTGCGTTGCTGGATCATGGGGGATGGACCGGAAGTGACACATTAGATTAACACGCACGGTCCCCTACCCCGGCTGAAAGGCAGGCAGGACACACCGGCGCGCCAATGGGACGCACATGAAGCGTGGCGGCCGGGCCCATCCTGGCCCGGCGCCCGCGTTTTCAGGACATGGTGGCGCAACCCGGGGAGGACAACCCCGGGCCGCCCCGCTTAGTCCGCCTGGCGGCGCAGGAACGCCGGGATGTCCAGGTAATCGTTGGGCAGTTCAGCGGCCGCCGGAGCCGAAGCGGCCGGAGCCGACGGCGCAGAAGCGGAAGCGGTGTCGCTGCTGGCACGACGCAGGCCCAGGCCCATGCCGCCCACGGCCTTGGACACGGCGTCGCCGCCGTTGTCGAAGTCGCCGAATTCCGGCTGGCCGGTGGTGGCGTTGCGCACCAGCTTGATCGGCGCACGTTCGCCCGGACGCTGGGTCTTGCTGGCCGACACGCGGTTCAGGCCGGTGGCAACCACGGTCACGCGCACTTCGTCCTGCATGTCCGGGTCGAGCACGGTGCCGACCACGACGGTGGCGTCTTCCGAAGCAAAGCCGTCGATGGTGCGGCCGATCTCGTCGAACTCGGCCATGGTGAAGTCGGCGCCAGCGGTGATGTTGACCAGGATGCCGTTGGCACCGGCCAGGTTCACATCGTCCAGCAGCGGGTTCTGGATGGCCGATTCGGCCGCGGCCTGGGCGCGGTCATCGCCACGGGCGGTGCCGGTACCCATCATCGCCAGGCCCATTTCGGACATGACGGTGCGCACGTCGGCGAAGTCGACGTTGATCAGGCCCGGACGCACGATCAGGTCGGCGATGCCCTGCACGGCGCCCTGCAGCACGTCGTTGGCGGCACGGAAGGCCTGGATCATGGTCGCGTTGCGGCCCAGCACGGTGATCAGCTTCTCGTTCGGGATGGTGATCAGCGAGTCGCAGTGCTGGCTCAGTTCCTCGATGCCCTTCAGCGCCACCTGCATGCGGCGACGGCCTTCGAACGGGAACGGCTTGGTGACCACGGCCACGGTCAGGATGCCCATTTCCTTGGCCAGCTGCGCCACCACCGGTGCAGCACCGGTGCCGGTGCCGCCGCCCATGCCGGCGGTGATGAACACCATGTCCGCACCCTGCAGGGCGTCCATGATGCGCTCACGGTCTTCCAGCGCGGCCTGGCGGCCGACTTCCGGGTTCGCGCCTGCGCCCAGGCCCTTGGTCACGTTGGTACCCAGCTGCAGCTGCAGCTTGGCACCGCAATTCTTGATGGCCTGCGAGTCGGTGTTGGCGGTGATGAATTCCACGCCATCCACTGCCGAGTTGACCATGTGCGCCACGGCATTGCCGCCGCCGCCGCCCACGCCAACCACCTTGATCACCGCATTGGGTGCCATCTTTTCGATCAGTTCAAAATGCGCCATGTCCGTGTCCTCGTTGTATCCGCTTTGGCTGGCATGGGCATTCGGGCGTCCTGCCGTCCTGCTGCATGCCGACGTTGCGGCTGTGTGGGTTGTGTGTTGCCGGTGTTGCGTTGTGATGCGGGTACTGCGGGTACTGCGACCGGGCCAGGCCCGGGTTTACGGGTTCGGCGTCAGAACTCGCCGCGGAACCAGGTCTTGAGTTTCTTGAACATGCTTCCGGCGCGCCCGGTCGGCAGCGACGGCCGCCGCGGGTGCTCGATCTGGCTGCCCATCAACAGCAGGCCCACGCCGGTGGCATGCACCGGGTTGCCCACCACTTCGCCCAGCCCGGTGACGTGCTGCGGGATGCCCACGCGCACCGGCATCTGCAGCATTTCCTCGGCCAGCTCGACCACGCCTTCCATCTTCGAAGCGCCACCGGTCAGCACCATGCCGGCACGCACCAGTTCCTCGAAGCCGGAGCGGCGCAGTTCGGCCTGCACCATCTCGAAGATTTCCTCGTAACGGCCCTGCACCGCCTGCGCCAGCGAATGGCGCGGCATGCGGCGCGGCGGGCGGTCGCCCACCGACGGCACCTGGATGCTTTCCTCGGCGGTAGCCAGCTGGGCCAGGGCGCAGGCGTAGCGCACCTTGATCTGCTCGGCTTCCGGGGTCGGCGTGCGCAGCATGTGCGCGATGTCGTTGGTCACGTGGTCGCCAGCGATCGGCAGCGAGGCGGTGTGGCAGATCGCGCCCTGCACGAACACGGCGATATCGGTGGTGCCGGCGCCCATGTCGACCAGCACCACGCCCAGCTCGCGCTCGTCGGCGGTCAGCACCGCCACGCTTGAGGCCAGCGAGGACAGCACCAGGTCGTCCACCTGCAGGCCGCAGCGCTGCACGCACTTGCTGATGTTCGCCGCGGCCGACTGTGCGCACACCACCAGGTGCGCATGCACCTCCAGGCGCACGCCGGTCATGCCGACCGGGTTGCGGATGCCTTCCTGCGAGTCGTCCAGCACGTACTCGCGCGGGATCGCATGCAGGATCTTCTGGTCGGCCGGGATCGCCACCGCCTTGGCCGCATCGAGCACGCGATCCAGGTCGCCCCAGGTCACTTCCCCGTCGCGGATCGGCACGATGCCCGGCGAGTTCTTGCACTGCACGTGGTTGCCGGAGATCGAGGCGTACACCGAGCGGATCTCGCAGCCGGCCATCAGCTCGGCTTCTTCCACCGCGCGCTGGATCGACTGCACGGTCGATTCGATGTCCACCACCACGCCGCGCTTCAAACCGCGCGACTCGTGCGAGCCGATGCCGATCACTTCGATCGGGTTGCCCGGCGAATACTCACCCACCAGCGCCACCACCTTGGAGGTGCCGATGTCCAGGCCAACGATCAGCGATTTGTCACCCTTGCGATTCATGTCCTTTCCTGCGTCCTGCTGGCCGGGGTCGCCGGCGTTTTCGCCGGCGTGGCCGGGGTACCCCAGCTCAGCGTGAAACCATTGGTGTAACGGAGGTCGGCGCGCTCGATCGGCGCGTCCTGGCGGTTCAGCTGCGGCAGCACCTTGACGAAGCGCTGCATGCGCGAGCGCGCGTCGTCACGGCCCACCACCACTTCGGTGCCGTTGCTCAGCACCAGCGACCAGCTGCCGCGTGCATCCATCGTCACCCGGCGCACATCGACGCCGGCGGGTGCGAACAATGCACGCGAGTCGCTGTACAGCTTCATCACTTCTTCGGTCTGGCTGTCCGGACCGTCCAGTTCCGGCAGCGCCAGGTCGGCCAGCTTCTTCGGCGTGGGGAACAGCTTGCCCTGCTCGGAGACCAGGCGATCGCTGCCCCAGCGCGCGAATGGCTTGTGCTCGACCAGGGTCACTTCCAGCACATCCGGCCACTGCTTGCGTACCCGCGCGCTTTCCACCCACGGCAGCTTTTCCAGTGCGTCCTGGGCATCCTGCAGCTTGACCGCGAAGAACCCGGCGCGCGCATACGGCAGCAGTACCTGCTGCAGCTGCTCGGCCGGTACACGCTTGAACTCACCATGCACGCGCAGCTTCGCCAGCGGCCAGCGCTCGGCGCCGACCCAGCCATTGACCACGGCCACCACCGGCAGTGCAACCACCGACAGCGCCAACAGCCAGACGAAGATGCGCAGCACCGCGTTCATGCGTGCGAGGCCTCCAGGGTCTGTTCCAGCACGCGCCACACCAGCTCTTCGAAGCTGATGCCGGCCTGGCCGGCCGCCTTGGGTACCAGCGAATGGCTGGTCATGCCCGGCGCGGTGTTCACTTCCAGCAGGAAGAAGCGGCCGCTGCTGCGATCACGCATGACATCCACGCGGCCCCAGCCACGGCAACCGGCAGCGCGGAACGCGGCCAGCGCGATGCGCCGGATTTCTTCTTCGTCCTCACCGTCCAGGCCCGGGCACAGGTACTGGGTGTCCTCGGCGATGTACTTGGCGTTGTAGTCGTACCACTGGCCCTTGGGCACGATGCGGATCGACGGCAGCGCGACGTCGCCGAGGATGGCAACGGTCAGTTCGTCGCCGACCACCATCTGCTCCATCAGCAACTGGCCGTCGTAGCGCGCGGCCAGCGCCACGGCCTCATCCAGACCGGCATCATCGGTCACCCGGCTGATGCCTACGCTTGAACCTTCGTTGGCCGGCTTCACCACCACCGGCAGGCCCAGTTCGGCCGCCAGCCGATGCACGTTGGACGCGTCGACCTTCCGGTACTGCGGGGTCGGCAGGCCCAGCGACAGCCACACCTGCTTGGTGCGGATCTTGTCCATGCTCAGCGCCGAGCCCAGCACGTCCGAACCGGTGTACGGCACGCCGAAGGCGTCCATCAGGCCCTGCACGATGCCGTCCTCACCGCCACCGTTGTGGCCGTGCAGGATGTTGAACACGCGGTCGATGCCGCCAGCGGCCAGCGCCTTGGCCAGCGCCGGGATGCCGTCCACGGCGAACGCATCGATGCCGCGCGACTGCAGCGCTTCCAACACGTTGCGGCCGGAGTCCAACGACACTTCGCGCTCGCTGGAACTGCCGCCCAGCAGCACGGCGACGCGGCCGAACACGGCCGGGTCGGTCACGCGCAGCGGCGGGAAGGTCAGCGTGCTCACGCTTCACCCTCCGCCTTGAAACCTTCCACGGCGATATGGCTCGCGACGGCACCAATATCGCCCGCCCCCATCATCAGCAGCAGGTCACCGTCCTGCAGCACGTCCGGCAGCACGCTGGCCAGTTCGGCAGCCTTGCCCACCACCACCGGCTCGCTGCGGCCGCGCGCGCGGATGGCACGGGCCAGCGCGTGCGAATCGGCACCGGCAATCGGTTCCTCACCGGCCGGGTAGACCTCGCTCAGCACCAGTGCATCGACGCTGGACAGCACGGCGGCGAACTTGTCGAACTGGTCGCGGGTACGGCTGTAGCGGTGCGGCTGGAAGGCCACCACCAGGCGCTTGTCGGCCCAGCCTCCACGGGCGGCGGCGAACACCGCTTCCAGCTCGCTCGGGTGATGACCGTAGTCATCGATGATGCGGACCTTGGCACCGCTGGCGGTGGTTACTTCGCCCAGATCGTTGAAGCGACGGCCGACACCGGCAAATGCTTCCAGCGCGCGTGCGATGGCATCCGGGGCCACGCCCAGCTGCCAGCCCACTGCGGCGGCGGCCAGTGCGTTCAGCACGTTGTGCCTGCCCGGCAGCGCCAGCACCACTTCCTGGCTGGTGCCCTGCGGCAGGCGCAGGGTGAAGCGCATGCGCGAGCCTTCCTGCACCACGTTCTCCGCGCGCACATCCGCCTGCGGGCTCATGCCGTAGCTCATCACGTGGCGCGGGGTCTTGGCGGCCAGTGCGGCCACTTCCGGGTCGTCGATGCACAGCACCGCCAGGCCGTAGAACGGCAGGCGCTGCAGGAACTCGGCGAACGCGGCCTGCACGCGGGCGAAGTCGTTGCCGTAGTTCTCCAGATGATCCGCATCGATGTTGGTGATGATCGACATCAGCGGGTTCAGGCGCAGGAAGCTGCCATCGCTTTCGTCGGCCTCGGCCACCAGCCACTGCCCACCGCCCAGCTTGGCGTTGGCACCGGCGGCCAGCAACTGGCCACCGATCACGAAGGTCGGGTCCAGGCCCCCTTCGCTCAGCACCGCAGCGGTCAGGCTGGTGGTGGTGGTCTTGCCATGGGTACCGGCCACGGCGATGCCACGGCGGAAACGCATCAGCTCGGCCAGCATCGCTGCGCGCGGCATGATCGGAATGCGCTGGCTGCGCGCTTCCATCAGTTCCGGGTTGTCTTCGCGGATGGCGCTGGAGACCACCACGCAGTCGGTGCCCAGCACGTTGGCCGCCGAGTGGCCGCGCATGATGCGCGCACCCAGGCTGGCCAGGCGGCGGGTCGCCACGTTGTCGGCGTTGTCCGAGCCGGACACTTCATAGCCCAGCGTCAGCATCACTTCGGCGATACCGCTCATGCCGGTGCCGCCGATGCCGACGAAATGCACGCGCGGGAATGCGCGCACCAGGTCGTTGGTGTCGTGCAGGCGGCGGATCATGCGCGGCCTCGCGCAGGGCAGGCGCGGTGGCATGCCTTCTTCATACAGCTTCCTCAAGAATGATATCGGCGATGCGCTCGGCGGCATCGACCTTGGCCAGGGCACGCGCGGCTTGCGCCATCTGCATGCGGCGGGCGGGATTTTCGGACAGATCGCGCAGCAGTGCGGCAATGCCGTCGGCCAGCGTTCCGTCCTGCTTCAGCAATACCGCCGCACCGCGCTCGACCAGGTACTCCGCATTGCGGGTCTGGTGATCGTCGACGGCAGCGGGGAATGGCACCAGCACGCTGCCGACACCGACCGCGCACAGCTCGGCCAGCGTGGACGCGCCGGAGCGGCATACGACCAGGTCGGCCCAGGCGAAGGCCTCGGCCATGTCAGCGATGAACGGCGTGATTTCAGCCTGCACGCCGGCCTTGGCATACGCCTCGACCGCCTCGGCATGCATCTTCTCGCCGCTCTGATGGCGCACCTGCACCGGCACGCCGGCGCCCAGCGCGGCAATCGCCTGCGGCACGCCGGCATTGAGTGCACGTGCACCCTGGCTGCCACCCACCACCAGCACGCGCAGCGGGCCGTGGCGGTGGGCGAAGCGTTGTTCCGGCGGTGCGATGGCGGCGATTTCCGCACGCACCGGATTGCCGACGAACTCCTCGCGCGCGGCGAAGGTGCCCGGGAAACCGGTCAGCAGGCGGCGCGCATAGCGCGACAGGATGCGATTGGTCAGGCCCGGTGCGCGGTTCTGCTCATGCACGATCAACGGCAGGCCATGCAGGCGCGTGGCCATGCCACCGGGGCCGGAGGCAAAGCCACCGAAGGCCACCACTGCACGCGGCTGGCGCTTGCGGATGATCATGCCGGCCGCACGCAGCGCACGCATCAGCCGCCACGGCGCAGCCAGCAACGCCAGCTTGCCCTTGCCGCGCAGGCCGGTGATGGCCAGCGTGTCGATCGCGATGTCGTGCTGCGGCACCAGGCGGGTTTCCATCGCGCCTTCGGCGCCCATCCAGGTAACCGGCACGCCACGCTCGCGCAGCACGCGGGCCACGGCCAGGCCGGGGAAGATGTGACCGCCGGTACCACCGGCCAGGATCATCACCGGGCGGGCGTTGGAAGCGCTGCTCATGACAGCCTCCCGAAGGTCGGTTCGATGCGCGACTGCAGGCGGCTGGTGCCACGCGCAGCGTTCGGCGCAGCGGCAGCCACCGGCTCGGCGCTCATCGGTACGCTGGCGGCCACCGGCGCGGCCGGCTCGTCGCTCGGCTCGGCAGCAACGTCTTCGGCGCCACCGATGCGCACGGCCTGGCGGCGCTCGGCGCGCTTGAGTTCATAGGACACGCGCAGCAGCAGGCCCATCGCCACGCAGGTCATCAGCACCGACGAACCGCCGGAGGAGATCAGCGGCAGGGTCAGGCCCTTGGTCGGCAGGATGCCCAGGTTCACGCCGATCGAGACGAAGGTCTGCATGCTGATCCACAGGCCGATGCCGAAGGCGATGTAGCCGGAGAAGTGGCGCTTCATTTCCACGCAGCGCATGCCCAGCCAGAAGGTGCGGCCGACCAGCAGCGCGTACAGGGCCACGATCACGCAGGTACCCAGGAAGCCGAATTCCTCGGCGGTGACCGAGAAGATGAAGTCGGTGTGCGCTTCGGGCAGGTAGTACAGCTTCTGCACCGAATTGCCGAGGCCGACGCCGGTCCACTCGCCACGGCCCACGGCCATCAGTGCGTTGGACAGCTGGTAGCCGTCGCCCTGCTGGTCGGCCCACGGGTCCAGGAAGGAAGTGATGCGGCGCATGCGGTACGGCTCGATGATCGCCAGCGCGCTCATGCCGACCAGGCCGATGATCACCGGCATCGACATTCGCGGCATGTTCACGCCGCCCAGCACCAGCATGCCGGCGGTGATCGCCAGCAGCAGGGTGGACGAACCGAAGTCCGGCTGCAGCAGCAACAGCACCACCAGCGCACCGGCCACGCCCAGCGGCTTGAGCATTGCCGGCCAGGTCGCATTGACCTCGTCGCGGAAACGCACCAGGTAGCTGGACAGCCACACGATGTAGAGCACCTTCACCGCTTCAACCGTCTGGAACTTGGAGATGCCCAGGTTGATCCAGCGGCGCGCACCGTTGACCGTACTGCCCAGACCTGGCGTGAACACTGCCAGCAGCAGCACGAAGCAGCCCAGCAGCAGCATCTGGTTGTACTGCTCGATGGACTTCAGCTCGGTGCGGGCGGCGATGACCGCCAGCACGATACCGACCGCCAGGAAGATCAGGTGGCGGTTGAGGTAGTAGAACGGACTGCTCATCAGTGCGATCGAGCTGGACGCCACCATCACCACGCCCACGCCGGTGAGCGCGATGATCGCGCCCAGCAGCCACTTGTCGTAGCTGCCTTCGATGGCTTCAAGGCGTGTTGCCTGGCGGGACAGGTCGTTCATCTCAGCGCACCTTCAACGTGGCCAGACCGATCAGCACGAGCACGACGGAGATGATCCAGAAGCGCACGATCACGCGCGGCTCCGGCCAGCCCTTCAGTTCGAAATGGTGGTGGATCGGCGCCATGCGGAACACACGCTTGCCGGTCAGCTTGAACGAGGCGACCTGGATCATCACCGACAGCGTTTCGATGACGAACACGCCGCCCATGATCACCAGCACCAGTTCCTGGCGGGTGATCACCGCGATCGTGCCCAGCACCGCACCCAGCGCCAGCGCGCCGATGTCGCCCATGAACACCATGGCCGGATAGGTGTTGAACCACAGGAAGCCGAGGCCGGCGCCGGCAATGGCCGCGCAGATGATGACCAGCTCGCCGGCACCCGGAATCTGCGGGATCTGCAGGTAGTTGGCGAACACCGCGTTGCCCGAGGCATAGGCGAACACGCCCAGCGCGCAGGCCACCAGCACGGTGGGCATGATCGCCAGGCCGTCCAGGCCGTCGGTCAGGTTCACCGCGTTGGAGAAGCCGACGATCCAGAAGTAGGCGATAGCCACGAAGCCGATGCCGGCCAGCGGCAGCGCGATCGACTTGAACATCGGGATGTAGAAGGTCAGCGCTGCCGGTACATCTGCCGTGTAGAACAGGAACAGGCCCGCGGCCAGGCCGAAGATCGACTGCAGCAGGTACTTCCAGCGCGACTTCAGGCCGTTCGGATCGCGACGGACGATCTTGATCCAGTCGTCATACCAGCCGATGGCACCGAAGCACAGCATCACCGCCAGCACCAGCCACACGTAGCGGTTGCGCAGGTCGGCCCACATCAGCACCGACAGGGTGATGGTGAGCAGGATCAGCGAACCGCCCATGGTCGGCGTACCGGCCTTGGAGAAATGGGTCTGCGGACCGTCCTTGCGGATCGGCTGGCCGCCCTTGAACTGGGCAAGCTTGCGGATCATCGCCGGGCCGAGCCACAGCGACAGGAACAGCGCCGTCAACGCGGCAAGGATGGCGCGGAACGTCTGGTAGTTGAACAGCCCGAACAGGCTCTCCAACTGCTGCAACCATCGAGCCAGTTCATACAACATGCGGGGATTCCTCTCCTTGCGCCAGCAGCGCTTTGACGATCAGGTCCATGGCACTGCCACGGGAACCCTTGACCAAGCAGCGCACACCAGCGTGCAACTCATCCTGCAGCGCCTGTGACAGCGCACCATGGGTAGCGAAATGGCGACCACCTTCACCGAAGGCGGCCGCAGCGGCGGCACTGAGCGGACCCAGCGCATACAGCCGCTTCAACCCGGCAGCGCGTGCGCGGATGCCCGCCTGCGCATGCAGCGCCTCGGCATCCGGGCCCAGCTCGCGCATGTCGCCCAGCACCAGCCAGCCCTCTTCCGGGGCGGCGGCCAGGGCATCGATGGCCGCAGCCAGCGAGCCGGGATTGGCGTTGTAGCTGTCATCCACCAGCACCGCGCCGTTGCGCAGCTGATGGGCGATCTGGCGGCCCGGCACCGGCTGCGCTTCGGCCAGGCCGGCGGCAATCAGCGCCAGGTCGACGCCCGCGGCCAGCGCCAGGCTGGCCGCGGCCAGCGCGTTGCTGACGTTGTGGCGACCCGGCAGGCCGAGCACCACGCGGGCTTCGCCGGCTGGCGAAACCAGGGTGAACTGGCTGCCCTGCGCGCCGGCGCGAATGTCGCGCGCGGTCACGTCGGCGGTATGTTCCAGGCCGTAGCGCAGCACGCGGCAACGCGGCGGGGTGCCGACGAAATGCTGTTCGAACCAGCGGCCGTAGGCATCGTCGACATTGATCACCGCCACGCCATCAGCCGGCAGTGCGGCATAGATTGCCCCCTTGGTCACTGCCACGCCGAGCAGGCTGCCCATGCGTTCCAGGTGTGCCGGGGCGATGTTGTTGACCAGCGCATAGCGCGGGCGGGCGATGTCGGTGAGGTAGGCGATGTCGCCCGGCTTGCCGGCGCCCATCTCGTAGACGGCGTAGTCGGCATCTTCCGGCGCATCGATCACCGCCAGCGGCAGGCCGATCTCGTTGTTGCGGTTGCCCGGGTTGGCGTAGACCACCTTGTGCGCGTGCTGTGCCACCTGCTGCAGGATCGACAGCAGCAGGCTCTTCACGCTGGTCTTGCCGTTGCTGCCGGTGATCGCGAACACCTCGGTGCCGCGGTCACGCTGCATGCCGGTGGCGATCTTCGCCAGCGCCAGTTCGCTGTCAGCCACCAGCACCTGCGGCAGTTCGATGGGCAGCAGGCGCTCGACCAGCAGCGCGCTGGCACCACGGGCCAGCGCGTCGGCAGCGAAATCATGGCCATCGAAACGTTCGCCGCGCAGCGCCACGTACAGGCTGCCCGGGCCAAGGCTGCGGGTGTCATGGCTGACCGCATCGATGGCCACGTCGTCGCCGTGGATCTCGCCGCCGGCCCAATGTGCGATCAGCGAAAGCAGGGTGCGCTTCATGCGGCGCCCTCCCCGGCCTGCGAGCTCAGAACACCGGCCTTGGCAGCCAACGCAGCGGCCGCCACTTCGGTGTCGTCGAAGTCATGGCGCACGCCATTGACCTCCTGGTACGGCTCGTGGCCCTTGCCGGCAATCAGGATGATGTCGCCGGCACCGGCGCGCTTCACCGCCAGGCCGATCGCACGCGCGCGGCTGCGCTGCACGGTCACCGCCTCGGCGTTCTGGAAGCCGGCCAGGATGTCGGCCACGATCACGTCGCCATCCTCGCCACGCGGGTTGTCGTCGGTGACGATGACCTGGTTGGCCAGGCGCTCGGCGATCGCAGCCATCTGCGGACGCTTGCCGGTATCACGCTCGCCACCGCAGCCGAACACGCAGAACAGCGTACCCTGCAGATGGCCGTGCAGGCTGTCCAGCGCCTGTTCCAGCGCGTCCGGGGTATGTGCGTAATCGACCACCACGGTCGGAAGGCCGTCTTCGCCGCCGAGGCGGTTCATGCGGCCACGGATCGGCTGCAGCGCCGACAGCACCTCGGCGATGCGCGGCAGCGGCTGGCCCTGCGCATGCAGGGTACCGGCCACCGCCAGCAGGTTGTCCACGTTGAAGCGGCCCAGCAGCGGCGACTGCACCGCCGCACGCTGGCCGTCGATGACCAGTTCGAACGCAATGCCACGGCCATCCAGCTGCAGCGCCTCGGCGCGCACGCTGGCCTCGCCGGCACCACGCGAGCTCAGGCCGATCGGCTGCACGCCCGCCGGCAGGCCGGCGAACAGCTGGCGGCCGAAGGCGTCGTCCAGGTTGATCACCGCCGCCTTCAGGCCCGGGCGATGGAACAGCCGCGCCTTGGCCGCGCCATAGCTGGCCATGTCGCCGTGGTAGTCCAGATGGTCGCGGGTGAGGTTGGTGAACACCGCCACGTCGTAGTGCACGGCATCGACGCGGCCCTGGTCCAGCGCGTGCGAGCTGACTTCCATCGCCACCGCGCGCGCACCGGCGTCGCGCAGCTGCGCCAGCAGCGCATGCATCTGCAGCACCAGTGGCGTGGTGAAGCCGGTCGGTTCAACCGCACCATAAAGTCCGGCGCCCAGCGTGCCGATACTGCCACTGGGCGTACCGAGCAGGTGCCAGGCCTGGGCCAGCAGCTGCACGGTGGAGGTCTTGCCGTTGGTGCCGGTCACGCCGACCATCGCCATCGCCCGCGACGGTGCGCCATGGAACTGGTCGGCCATTGCGCCCATGCGCGCGCGCAGGCCCGGCACCGCAATCGCATCGGCCGGGGCCGGCAGCTCGGCAGGTGCCGGCGGTTCGAACAGGATGACGCCAGCGCCCGCCGCGCGGGCCTGCTCGACAAAGCCCAGGCCATGTGCGCCGAAACCGGCGATGGCGACGAAGGCATTGCCGGGGCGCACGGCGCGGCTGTCCAGCACCAGGCCGGTCAGAACGGGATCATGGCCCGCCAGGGCCACGTCCGGAAGCAACTGCGAAAGCAACATCGAAGGACTCATTGCGTGCCTCCCGTAGCGGGCGGCGTCTGGGCATGCGCGCTGGGCAGCGCAGCATCGAATTCAGCGGCGGCATCCACCGGCAACGCGGCTTCGGCCGGCGGCGCAGGCAGGATCGAGGCCGAGTGGCCGACCTTGCCGGACTGCTGCGCGGCCAGCCACGACTGCAGGTCGTCCAGCGGCACGTCCATCAGGCGCAGGGTGCCTTCCATCACGTTGTGGTAGACCGGCGCCGACACCAGGCCGCCGTAGAACTTGCCGGCCTGCGGGTCGTTGATGACGATGACGGTGGCGAAGCGCGGGTTGGTGGCCGGCACCACGCCGGCAAACAGCGCGTTGTAGTGGCCGCGCTCGTAGCCGCCGGGGCCGGTCTTGCGCGCGGTACCGGTCTTGCCGGCCACACGGTAACCCAGCACCGCTGCCTGCTTGGCGCCACCCTGGGTAACCACCGTTTCCATCATCGCCACCACCTGCCTGGCGACGTTCTCGTCGATGATCTGATGCGCTTCGTTGCGCTGGCCCTTGACAAAGGTCGGCGCGATCAACTTGCCGCCATTGGCCAGCGCCGAGTAGGCGGTGGCGATCTGCAGCGGCGTCACGTTCAGGCCGTAGCCGTAGGACATGGTGGTCTTGGTGGCACCGTCCCAGTTGGCCGGGCGCCGCACCACGCCACCGGATTCACCCGGGAAGCCGCTGTGCGGCACCGAGCCGTAGCCGAAGCGGCGCACGCCGTCGTAGAACACCTGGTCCGGCATCTTCGCCGCAACCTTGGCCGCGCCGATGTTGGAACTGCGGGTGATCACGCCGGTCACGTTCAGCACGCCGTTGTTGCGTGGCACGTCGCGGATGGTGAAGCGGGCTACCTGCATGTAACCCGGGTTGGTATCGATGATGGTGTCCTTGGTCACCGCACCGGCCTGCAGCGCGGTGGCGATGGTCAGCGGCTTCATCGTCGAACCCGGCTCGACCAGGTCGGTCACCGCACGGTTGCGGCGCGCATCGGGCAGCGCGCCGGTCAGCGAATTCGGGTTGTAGGTCGGCAGGTTGACCATGGCCAGGATCTCGCCGGTGGTCACGTCCATGATCACCATCGAACCGCCGGCCGCCTTGTTGGCCACCAGCGCGTTGCGCAGTTCCTTGAACGCCAGGTACTGGATGCGGCGGTCGATGCTGAGGGTCAGGTCCTTGCCCGGTTCAGCAGCGCGCAGCAGATCGCTTTCGACGGTCTCGCCCTTGCGATTGCGGATGACCCGCTTGGCGCCGGCCTTGCCGCGCAGCCATTCGTCGAACGCCAGCTCAAGGCCTTCCTGGCCGCGGTCGTCGATGTTGGTGAAGCCCAGCACGTGCGCCATCGCCTCACCCTGTGGGTAGAAGCGGCGGAACTCGCGCTGCGCGGCCACGCCCGGAATCTTCAGCGCGACCACCTTCTCTGCCTCGTCCGGATTGATCCGGCGACGCAGGTACATGAATTCCTTGTCCGACTTCTGCGACAGGCGGCTGCTCAGCTCGTCCACCGACATGCCGACCGCCTGGGCCAGCTCCGGAATGCGCTCGGGCGAACGCAGCAGGTCCTGCGGATTGACCCAGATCGAGGCGACCGGGGTGGATACCGCCAGCGGCTCGCCGTTGCGGTCGGTGATCATGCCGCGCGAGGTCTTGATCGGCAGCTCGCGCAGGTAGCGGGCTTCGCCCTGGCGCTGGTAGAAGTCGCTGTTGATGATCTGCACGTAGGCGGCACGACCGACCAGCGACACCGAGCACAGGCCGAGCGCAAGCGCGACCCAGCGCAGGCGCTGGCGCAGGTTGAAGGCGTTGCGCGGGCGGTTGCGGCCGGTCTTGCTCATGGCCGCACCACCACGATGTCCCCGGCTTCGGGGAACTTCATGCCGAGCTTTTCGCGGGCGATGCGATCGACACGGTTGGCTTCAGCCAGCGTGGCCTGTTCCAGCTGCAGGCGGCCGAATTCCAGGTTGATGTCATCGCGCTTGCGTTCGGCGCGCGACAGCTCGATGAACGTCTGCCGATGACGGTGACGCACGAACACGACGCCGATCGCCGAGGCCACGGTCGAGGCCAACAGGATGATCAGCAGCAGCCGGCTCATGCGTCGGCCTCCCGCTTCTGGGCCACGCGCAGCACGGCGCTGCGGGCGCGCGGGTTGGCGGCCAGTTCCTCGTCGGTGGCCTTGATGGCACCGCCGATCAGGTCCAGCGTCGGCACGAACGCGACCGCCTCGGGCAGGCGGCGGTTGGCCGGCGGCGCCTTGGCCAGGCGGTTCATGTACTGCTTGACGATGCGGTCTTCCAGCGAATGGAAGCTGATCACCGCCAGGCGGCCACCGGGCTTGAGCCGCTCCACCGCCGCATCGAGGCCGGCTTCCAGATCGGCCAGCTCGCGGTTGATGTGGATGCGGATGGCCTGGAAGCTGCGCGTGGCCGGGTGGATCCGGCTCTTATCGGATCCCGACTTGCCACGTGGCATCACCGAGGCGATCAGCTCGGCCAGCTCGGCAGTGCGGGTGAACGGCTGCTTCTCGCGGCGCGCCACGATGGCGCGGGCGATGCGGCGGCTCTGGCGTTCTTCGCCATAGGTCCACAGCACGTCGGCAATCTCGCGGTCTTCCACGCGATTGATCCACTGCGCGGCGCTTTCACCGCTGTCCGGGTCCATGCGCATGTCCAGCGGGCCGTCCTTGCCGAAGCTGAAACCCCGCTCGGCCACGTCCAGCTGCGGCGACGACACACCCAGATCGAACAGCACGCCGTCCAGGCCTTCGGCCGTCGCATCCCACTGCAGCAGCTGGGCGAAGCTGCCACGGAAGATGGACACGCGCGGGTCCGGCGCGAAATCGCGCTCGGCAACGGCGATGGCTTCCGGATCCTTGTCCATGACCAGCAGGCGCCCCTCGGGACCGAGCTGGGTGAGCACGCCACGTGCATGACCGCCACGACCGAACGTGCCATCCAGATAACGTCCGTTTTCGATCACCCTCAGGCCTTCGATGACCTGGGTGTACAGGACCGGCAGGTGCACCGCCGGCGACTGCGACACCGGAAGGTGACCGGCCTGCGCTTCTGGGCGCATCCGGGCACCCCGGCTCACAACTTCAGGTCGAGCAACCCATCACCCAGATCCTCGTCAGACAACGTCTGCTGGATCAGGGCCCGATGCGCCTGCTCGCTCCACAATTCGAACTTGTCGCCCATACCGAGCAATACCGCCTTCTTCTCAATGCCCACCGCACCGCGGTGGCTGGCGGGGATGCTGATGCGACCGTTGCCGTCCAGCTCCAGATGGGCGGCCGAGCCGACCAGCTTCTGCTGCAACAGGCGCACGACGCGCTGGGTGTTGGGCTTGGACATGACGTCGTCGCGGACCCGCTCCCATTCCGACTCTGCATACAGCCACAGGCAGCCGGCTTCGAACGGGTTGTAGGTCAGCACGAGACGGTTGTTGCTGGCGCGCGCGACGAGGTCGCGGTAAGCGGTGGGAACCGCCATGCGCCCTTTATCGTCAACTGTGATGGCCGTCTCGCCCTGGAACACGACGCGTGCACCTATCCTTCGCCCGGTGAAACATTGAACCACGAAAACCCACAAAACACCCGGATTTCCCTCTGATGCCCACCTTAGCAGCGGCCGAAGGGTTGTCAACAACTTTTCAGCAGGGAAATCGCCAGCCGCATCAATGGCTTGCAACAACCTTTAGAGAATTGTTCAAGGCTTATCCACAAGTTGCTGATCCGTCTCAATTTTTGAGATTGAACGGAAGTTCAGGGCTGTGGACAGGGCGTGAAACATCTCCCGCGCATTCATCCGGAACCGGGCGGAAACGCCGCCGGACTGCGCAAACGATGCACAATGAGGCCATGTGCCTGCTCGCTCTTGGCTGGATGCACCACCCGCGCTGGCGGCTGGTGATGACCGGCAACCGTGATGAGTTCCACGCCCGCCCGACCGCCGCGCTGGCCCCCTGGCAGGATGAGACCTCCGTCATCGGGGGGCGCGACCTGCGCTCCGGCGGTGGCTGGGCCGGCGTTGGTGCCGGCGGCCGCATGGCCGTGGTCACCAATGTCCGCGATCCGCTGGCCGCACAGACCGGCCCGTCCCGGGGGGCGCTGGTGGCCGACTTCCTGCGCGGCCGCGACCCGGCCGCCGTGCATATCGACCGGCTGGCCATCGTGGCGGGCGCATATGCGCCCTTCAACCTGCTGCTGGCCGATGGCGACAGCCTGGAGTACCTGGGCAACCACCCGGCCGAACGCCAGCGCCTGGGCCCCGGCGTGCACGGCATGTCCAACGGCGCACTGGACGCGCCGTGGCCGAAGACCCGCCGGCTGATGGCTGCGCTTTCCGCCTGGCTGAAGGAAGACGGGGTCAGATCCCTTTCCCAAGAGGAAAGGGATCTGACCCCGCTCTGGAATGCTCTGGCCGATGAACACCGCCCGGCCGACAGCGACCTGCCCGACACCGGCATCGGCCTGGAGCGCGAGCGCTGGCTGAGCCCGGCCTTCATCCGTGGCGACGACTACGGCACCCGCGCCAGCACGGTGCTGTTGATCGACGCCCATGGCCACGGCCAGATCCACGAGCGCCGCTTCGGCCCGCAGGGTGTCGCCCTCGGCCAGAGCCAGGTCGATTTCTGACCCTGTACCTGTTTTCTGTGTCTATAAATGTCTGCACGCACGCCACACGATGACCCGGCGCGATCCTGCCGCGCGCCCCACCGATCCACAGGGAGTCATCGATGCGCCGTGTCCTCGTACTTGCCGTCACCCACCTGCTCGCCCTCGGCCTGGGCTTCGGCCTGGGCATCTACCTGCTGCCGATCCTGATCGCCCCCGACGACCCGCCGGTCGCGCAGGTGCAGGCGGCGATGGACGACGCCCGTTACCACACCACCTTCCGTCGCGACCTCAAGGGCAGCGACGCCGTGCACTGGGCCGACGGCAAGGTCAGTGTCAGCGCGCGCCAGGTCGCGTTCGACGGCAAGATGGGCCCGGGGCCGGACTACAAGGTCTACCTGGTGCGCGACTTCGTCGACAACAAGGCCGACTTCCTGAAGATCAAGGCGCAGGCCCAGCGCATCGGCGAGGTGAAGACCTTCAACCGGTTCCTGGTGGAGGTGCCTGAGAGCGTCAACGTGGACGACTACACCACCGTGGTTGTGTGGTGCGAAAGGTTCGAGCAGTTCATTTCCGCAGGGCAGTACCGCACGCCGGGTTGAACAACATCCCAAGCATCTGGGCGGAGAGCAGCCGAGCATGGCTCGGCTCTACTGTAGAGCCGAGCCATGCTCGGCTTACCGTAAGAAAGAGGCGGAGCCGGCCGATAAGCCGGGTTCTGTCGTGGACAGTCATTCCTCTAGGCGTTACGTCACCGCAACGCTCAAGCAACCTACCCGGATCCAACGCGGGCCGCGCCAAAGGATCCCTATTTGGTCTTGCTCCAGGTGGGGTTTGCCGTGCCGGTCTGTTGCCAGACTCGCGGTGCGCTCTTACCGCACCATTTCACCCTTACCGGCCTTCCGAAGAAGACGTAGGCGGTATCTTTCTGTTGCACTTTCCGTCGGCTTGCGCCGCCCAGGCGTTACCTGGCACCTTG
This sequence comes from Stenotrophomonas maltophilia group sp. Smal32, assembly GCF_030237085.1. NCBI lineage: Bacteria > Pseudomonadati > Pseudomonadota > Gammaproteobacteria > Lysobacterales > Lysobacteraceae > Stenotrophomonas > Stenotrophomonas maltophilia group sp. Smal32. Next base: position 63,524 of record NZ_JASJSI010000002.1, on the reverse strand, counting down.
CCCTATGGAGCCCGGACTTTCCTCGGCACCCCCGAAGGGATGACGCGACTGTCTGGCCGGCTCCGCCAGCGCGCATTCTAGCGCACGCGGGTGGTTCCTGCCGCGTTGATCGCGGCGCGTCGTTCATCCATCCACGCGTGGCGTGGATCTACCTCGCCGGAAATGGCCCGGCACCAGATGTTCCATTTTGCCGGTTGATATTGAAAACAACCTGCATTATGGAACAATGCCGCCATGGGAAATGCTGAGGCCAGGGCACGAAAGCTACTGCAGCGCGCAGGCACGCTGCGCGCGCGCGAACTGGTGGCTGCCGGAATCGCCCGTGCGCAACTGGCGCGCCTGGTCGACGCCGGCGCACTCATCCGGATGTCCCGCGGCGTCTACGCATTGCCAGGAAAAGCCCGCGGCGACACCGACGATGGACTGCGGATCATTGCCGAACGCCTGCCGCACCCCCGTCTGTGTCTGTTGAGTGCGCTGCGCCTACATGGGCTGACCACCCAGGCGCCGTTCGAGATCTGGGCAGCCATTGGCAACAGTGACCGCGCGCCCCGCATCGACTGGCCGCCGCTCCGGGTGGTCCGCATGTCGCCAACGACACTCAATGCAGGACTGGAAGAACGCCGCGTGGGCACGCGCTGCATCTACGTCAGCAACGTTGCCAAAACCGTCGCCGACTGCTTCAAGTACCGCAATCTCGTTGGCCTCGATGTCGCTATCGAGGCGTTGCGTGACGCGCTTCGCAGCCGCGCCACGACCCCAAACGCACTGATGGAGTATGCGCGGATCTGCCGCGTTGCCAGACTGATGAGACCGTACCTCGATGCCCTGGCGTGACCCACTCCCTGCCGCTCCCCCAGCGCGTTGCTTCCATCCGGCAACGGCTGCTCGATCTCGCACGCAGCCGCAACGAAGACTTCCAGTTCGTGCTGGACAGATTCGCCGTTGAACGCCTGCTCTACCGGCTCTCGACCTCATCCTTCCGCGACCAGTTCCTGCTGAAGGGCGCCCTGCTGTTCGTGGCCTGGTTCGATGCACCACACCGGCCCACACGGGATGCCGATTTCCTCAGATTCGGCAGTGCTGAGCCCGACCATCTTCTGGACATCGCACGCGCGCTCTGTGCAATGGCAAGCGACGACGGCCTGCGTTTCGATCCAGCCAGCATCACCATCGAAGCTACCCGCGAAGACGCTGCATATGAGGGGCTGCGCCTGCGCCTGATCGCCTATTTGGGCCGCGCGCGCTGCCATGTGCAGTGGGATGTGGGGTTTGGCGACGCGGTCACCGCCCCACCTCCGGAAATTGCCTATCCGGTGATGCTGGATGGCTTTCCGCCACCTTGCCTGCGCGTCTACCCACGCGAGACGGTGTTCGCCGAAAAGCTGGAGGCCATTGCCGCCCTCGGCATTGCCAACAGCAGGATGAAAGACTTCTTCGACCTGCTGGCACTGGCGCGCGAGGACGCCATGGATCGCCCCGGCCTTGCAGCCGCCATTGCTGCGACCTTTGACCGACGCGGCACCCCTGCACCGACGCCGCTGCCGTACGGGCTGACCCAGGCGTTCGCCAGGGATGCCCAGAAGCGGGCTCAGTGGCGCGCGTTCCTGCGCAGGAATCGCCTGCGTGCCCCTGAGCTTTCCTCCGTGGTTGCCGAGATTGCCGATTATCTGCGTGCCCTGGACGGCATCGCACCGGGCTGAGGCCGGACGGCGCACCCCGGGGTGCGGATCCGGGTGGGGTTCATTCATCCACGCATGGCGTGGATCTACCGATGCCGCGCCGATTCCGCCTTGGTGGGTGCGGACCTTGGTCCGCACGATCCATCAACTCCCGTACAACGCCTTGCGCGGCGCACCGGTCAACTCGGCCGCCAGCTTCGCCGCGGTCGACGGCGGCAGATGCTCGCTCAGCTTGGCGTACACACGGCGGCCATGCGCCAGTTGCGCTTCCTCATCATCGCCGGCGCCCTGCACCATCACCACGAACTCGCCCTTGCGCTGGTTCTCGTCGGCTTCCACCTTGGCCAGCAGGCCGGCCAGGTCGCCATCAAGCACGGTCTCGAACAGCTTGGTCAGCTCGCGTGCCAGCACCGCCGGGCGCTCGCCGCCGAAGATCGCCGCCATGTCCGCCAGCGATTCGGCGATGCGGTGCGAGGATTCGTAGAACACCATCGTGCGCACTTCGCCGGCCAGCGCCTGCAGGCGGTCGCGGCGGCCGCTGGCCTTGGCCGGCAGGAAGCCTTCGAAGCTGAAGCGATCGCTGGGCAGACCGGCCACGCTCAGCGCGGCGATGGCAGCGCAGGCCCCGGGAATCGGGCTGACCTTGATGCCAGCCGCACGGGCAGCACGCACCAGGCGGAAGCCGGGGTCGCTGACCAGCGGGGTGCCCGCATCGCTCACCAGCGCCAGCGACTCACCCGCCTGCAGGCGCGACACCAGGCGCTGCGACAGGGCCTCTTCATTGTGTTCGTGCAGGGCCACCAGCGGCTGCTGGATGCCGAAATGGGACAGCAGCTGGCCGCTGCGGCGGGTGTCCTCGGCACAGATGGCCGCCACCGAGCGCAGCACCTCCTGCGCGCGCGGGCTCAGATCGGCCAGGTTGCCGATCGGGGTGGCGACGACGTACAGGGTTGGGACACTCATTTCAGCGGTACTCACGGGGCAAGGGTAGAATCGTAGCGTGTACCCGGCCAAGGCCGCTGCCCTCATCGCATGGACCCGATCATGAACAAGCCCGCCGCACGGATCTCCGCCCTGTCGTTGTCGCTGATGCTGCTGGCCGGCTGTGCCACCACCAGCCTGACCAGCGCGCCCGAATCGCCGGCCCAGAGCCAGGCGCTGGCGCTGATCGAACAGGGCAAGCCGCGCGACGCCGCACTGCAGCTGGAAGGCCTGGCCGCCACCCTGCGCGGCGGTGCCCGCGCCAACGCCCTGGCCGATGCAGCCTGGGCCTGGAACCTGGCCGGCGACAGCGCCCGCGCGCGCAGCCTGCTGGGCCAGCTCACCGCCCGCCAGCTGACCGGCGCCAGCCTGCAGCGCTACCAGCTGACCGGCGCCGAGCTGGCACTGGCCGACAAGCAGCCGGCACAGGCCCTGGCCCTGCTGAAGGACAGTGGCGACAACGTACTGCCGGCCCTGCGCACGCGCTGGCACCTGGCCCGCGCCACTGCCCTGCAGGGCACCGGCGATGCCTTCGGTGCCGCCACCGAGCGCGCACGCGCCCACGCCAGCCTGACCGGCAGCGCACGCAGCGAGAACCAGGCCGCCATTGCCGGCCTGCTCGGTACGCTTGACGATGCCACCCTGCGCAGCCGTGCCGCCGCCCTGCCGGCCAACGACCCGTTGTACAACTTCGCCGGCCGCGCGCTGATCGCGCGTGGCCTGCCTCTGCCGCGCCCGTTCGACCGCGACGGCGCCGCCCAGTTCGATACCAGCAAGCGCCCGCCGGCCATGAGCGACGGTTACCGTCCGCCGGCCAAGCTGGCCGTGCTGCTGCCGCTCAGCGGCCGCCTGGCCACCGCCGCGCAGCCGGTGCGCGATGGCCTGCTGGCCGCCTACTACGGCGAGACCCGCCGCCGCCCGGACATCAACTTCATCGACACCGCCGGTACCCCGGCCGGTGCGCTGGCCGCGTATGACAAGGCCGTCGCCTCCGGTGCCGACTTCGTGGTCGGCCCGCTGGGCCGCGACGAAGTGGACGCCGTGTACGGCCGCCAGCAGCTGCAGGTGCCGGTGCTGGCCCTGAACCGTGGCAAGGATGCGCCGCCAGCCGGCAGCGCCGGCTTCTCGCTGGCACCGGAAGACGACGGCATCGTCGCTGCCGAGTACCTGCGTGGCCGCGAGCGCGGCAAGGCGCTGGTGATCAACAGTGCCGACGACACCGGCCGCCGTGCCGCTGCGGCCTTCGCCCAGCGCTTCGCCCAGCGTGGCGGCCAGGTGGTGGCCACCGTCGGCGTCAGCGACGCGGTTGGCGATGTCGGCGCGCAGGTGCGCAATGCCGGCCAGGTCGATGCCGTGTTCCTCGCCGTGCGCGCCCCGCAGGCCCGCCTGCTGGCGCCGCAGCTGGCGCTGGCAGGTGCCGGTGGCGCCACCCGCGTCGGCACCTCGCAGCTGACCGTCGGTAGCGGCAAGGTGGAAGAAGACGTGGCGCTGGACGGCATCGTCTACCCGAACGAAGCCTGGAACGTGCGCAGCGTGTCCGGCCTGCCCTCGGCCAGCCAGGTGGCCAGCACCCTGCCCAGCGCACGCGGTGCCGCCGGCCGCCTGTTCGCCTTCGGCGCCGATGCCTGGAAGATCACCGCCTACCTGGACAAGCTGTCCAACGAAGGCGGCCTGGACGGCGCCACCGGCACCCTGTTCCTGGACAGCAACGGCAACATCCTGCGCCAGCCGGCCTGGTCCACCTTCAATGGCGGCCGGCCGATGCCGATCGTCGGTGGTCGCTGAGCGCAGCCAACGGGGCTCGGCGGTGGAAGCCGCCGCCGAGCAGCATCTGCAACAGGCCGGACTGCAGCCGCGTGCGCGCAACGTGCGTTATCGCGGCGGTGAACTGGACCTGGTGATGGACGATGCCGGCACCGTGGTGTTCGTGGAAGTGCGTTACCGCGCGCGATCCGACTTCGGTGGCGGCGCTGCCTCGGTGGACGTGCGCAAGTGTCGACGCCTGGCCCATGCCGCGTTGTTGTATCTGCAGGACAACCCTGCACTGGCCAATGCGCCCTGTCGTTTCGACGTGGTGGAAGCCACGGGTGAACCGCCGCAGTTGCATTGGCTGCGGGATGCGTTCCGGTTGGATGATTGCTGATGGGTACCGTCCGCTTTGGTAGAGGCCAACCTTGGTCGGTGCTTCTGTGCCAACCAAGGTTGGCACCTGCCAGCGCGCAACCTGGCCGGCACGACCATGGTGCGTGACTGATGCCGTCCATCATCACCCATGCCGCTGTGCCGCTGGCGCTGTGGTGCGCCGCCGATCGTGGCCGCATTCCTGCGTGGCTGCTGGCTGCCGGTGTGGTCGCCGCGATGCTGCCCGATGCCGATGTACTGGCCTTTGCACTGCACATTCCCTATGCCGATGCGTTCGGCCATCGCGGTGCAAGCCATTCGTTGTTGTTTGCCGGGGTTCTGGCGGTGTTGGCCGCGGTGTGGGCGTTCTTTGGTAGCGGCCGACCTTGGTCGGCGGTTTCGTGCCAACCAAGGTTGGCACCTACCACGGCGCGGCCAACGGTGGCGTCCACCGTGCAGGCGGCGGCATTCGTCTTCATCTGCGCCGCCAGCCATCCCCTGCTCGACGCCATGACCTCCGGCGGCCTTGGCGTTGCCCTGGCCTGGCCGTGGAGCGAACACCGCTTCTTCGCCCCGTGGCGGCCGATCCGCGTTTCACCGTTCGCCCCGCAGTTCTTCAGCGCGCGCGGCATCGCCACCCTTCTCTCTGAACTGCGCTGGGTGTGGCTGCCGCTGGCCGGCGCCGTTGTTGCCTGGAAACTGATCCAACCCGCCCCTGCTGTCCCGCGAGATCCGTCATGAGTACTGCCCTGCCCGCTGCCCTGGTTGCCGAACTGTCTGCCCTGCTGGGCGCGGAGGGCTGGCGCATGGATGACAACGCGCTGGAGGCGAACGCGCAGGACAACTCGTGGCGCCACCAGCGCCCCGCTGCCGTCGCGCTGCCCGCCAGCATCGAACAGGTACAGGCACTGGTGCGCGCCTGCCGTGCACATCGCGTGGCGCTGATCGCGCGCGGCGCGGGCACCGGCACCACCGGTGCTGCGGTGCCATTGCCCGGCAGCATCGTGCTGTCGTTCACTCGCATGGATCGCATCATCGACATCCGTGCCGGTGATCGCTGCGCCGTGGTGCAGCCGGGTGCGTTGAACGGAACCCTGCAGCAGGCACTGGCGCCGCACGGCCTGTTCTGGGCGCCGGACCCGTCCAGCGCGGAGATCTGCAGCGTGGGCGGCAACCTGGCCTGCAACGCCGGTGGCCCGCGCGCGGTGAAGTACGGCACCAGCCGCGACAACGTGCTGGGCCTGGTGGCAGTGACCGGCACCGGCGAGGTGATCCGCTGCGGCGGCGCCTACACCAAGGATTCCACCGGCTACGACCTCACCCACCTGCTGGTGGGCAGCGAAGGCACACTGGCGCTGATCGTGGAAGCCACCCTCAAGCTCACCCCGCTGCCGGTCAGCCAGGCCGGCCTGCGCGTGCTGTACCGCGATGCCGATGCGGCCGCCGCCGCGGTGTCACGCCTGATGTCGCAGCCAGTGGTGCCCACGCGACTGGAATTCATGGACGCCCGCAGCCTGGAGCTGCTGCGCCTCAACGGTGCCGAAGTACCCGAGGCTGGCGCGATGCTGCTCGTGGAAGCCGATGGCGACCACGACACCCTGCCCTACCTGCTGCAGGCACTGGCCAGCGCCGCCGAGGGCGACGGCATGATCGAGCTGGACGTGGCGATGGAAGGCCGCGCACGCGACCAGCTGTGGGCCGCACGCAAGGCGCTGTCGCCGGCACTGCGCACCGTGGCACCCGGCAAGATCAATGAAGACGTGGTGGTGCCGGTGTCGCGCATTCCGGAACTGGTGGCCGGCGTGCAGGCATTGGCACGCGACTACACGCTCACCATCGTCACCTTCGGTCATGCCGGCAACGGCAACCTGCACGTCAACATCCTCTACCACCCGAACGATGCCGACGAGAACGCACGCGCGCATGCCGCGCTGCCGAAGATCTTCGAACTGACGCTGTCGCTGGGCGGCACGCTCTCTGGCGAACACGGCATTGGCTTGGCCAAGCGCGATTTCATGGCGCAGGCGTTCAGCCCGGCCACGCTGGCGGCGATGCGCGCGATCAAGTCCGCGCTGGACCCGGATGGGATTCTCAACCCGGGCAAGGTGCTGCCGCCGGTGTGAGGCCAACAGTTGCACCCACCGCGCTGTAGAGCCGAGCCCATGCTCGGCTGCTCTCCGTTCTGATCACGATGCACCCGCGCTTCGCGCAGTAAGCCGAGCATCGGCTCGGCTCTACAAGGGGCTTCCGCGCAGCCTCCATTGCACGTTCCGCCTTCTGTAGAGCCGAGCCATGCTCGGCTGCTTTCCGGTCAGATCACGAAGAACGCTGCGCTTCGCGCTGTGAGCCGAGCATCGGCTCGGCTCCACAAGGACGCTGCGCGAATGCTGACGCATTCGCCTCACAATGCGCGACCACACTGCGCCTGCATGCAGATTGCAACAATTTTGAATTTGAAACTTTCCTCATTGGTACAGCAGCACCTACGTGCGCAAGATGTAGATGCCACCGACGACGGGTGGCACGGGCTTCCAATCCCGTTTGATTAGTGTCGTTTACGCTTGCCTGCCGGCGTCACCGCCTTCCCTCGTGCCTGGGTGGCGTCGGCAGGCATTCTGTCCGCGGATCTTTGGCGGGCGGTGCGTGGGGGCCTCGTGCCCGCCGGCATTTGGCGACACTAATCACCGGTATTGGAACCACGCACCGTCCGCCACCCTCGCTGTTAAGCGGGGTGGCCCCTTGCTTCGCACACAAGGACGCCGCCATGACCACTTCCCACTATCCCCACCTGTTTGCCACCTTGGGCGAGGCCGCCACGCGCCTGCCTGACGACCTGGCGCGCACGCTCGAAAGCACCTTCGCCGCACTGCAGGAAGGCGAAGAGCCCGGCACCATCACGCTGCTGCACTGCCTGCAGCACATCCGCCAGGGCGACGCCGCCGATGGACAGCCGTGGCCTGGCAAAGGCCGCACGCCGGGGCAGCGGCTGGCACTGGCGCGCATCGACCGCGCCAATGCCGGGCTGACGTTTCTGTTGGAGTTGCTGCACGCTACAGAACGCGTGCGCGTGGATGGTGAGGTCAGCCAGCAGGTAGGCGATGACGCGCGCGAGGGATTGCTGCTGGCGTGCCGTGGGCTGGCCGAATATGTGGATGCGCAGCTGCACGCTGCATTGTAGAGCCGAGCCATGCCCGGCTGCTTTCCTGCCTGTCGTCTCGCGATGAAGCAGCGCTACGCGCGCAGCCGAGCATGGCTCGGCTCTACGTCGGCTGCACCAGCGCGCTATTTCCGCGGGGTCAATCGGCATCTGGCGCAGGTGCGAAGGCACCAAGCGACTTCCGCTCAATAATAGTTGGCCACCAGCACCGCCTGGCCAATGATCTCGCCGGCCAGCAACGGCTCACCTGCCAGGCGGATATAGCGCGCAGTGAACGGGATGCGTTCACTGGCGCCGGTGGAATCGGTATGCGCCCACACCCGTCCCATCGGCAACGGCAGACCGTTGTGCAGCACCTGCAGGCCCACACCCTGCGCACTGGAACCGGCCGCGGGCGCCAGAATGTCGCTCATGTTGCTGCGATCGGTGGCATCGTAGATTTCCAACGACACCGGACGGCCGGGAACACCGCAGTCCATCTGCACAGTAAAGTCCTTCGCGCCACCGCTACCAGTGGCGTCCAGCGCATCGGCGCTGATGGGGTCGAGCACGGGGCTGGCATCCATCAACGCGCAGGTGGTGCCCTGGAATTCATAGCCCAACTCGAAATGGAACTCGGCCGAGCCGGAGCCGAGCACCTGTACCGAGCCAAGTCGGCGCTGTGTCTGCGGTCGCATTGGGCCACCGCGGGAATAGAAGTACAGCTCGGCTTCCATGTAGTTTCCAGCAGCCTCGAATGACCAGGAATTATCACGCAATGCATCGATCGCACCGCCAACACCTTCAGCGCCATTGTCTGGAGAGTTGCTGAAGTACACGACAACCAGCGGAGAGTCCGGGCTCAGTTCGTATGCAGGTTCATCGTTAATGTCTCTCACGTAGGTCAATCCACTCAGCGCTGCGCGCAAGGTGGCCGACTCTTCAGCGTCGCACTGATAGTTGATGGCGGAGCTGTGCGCCACATGCAGCACAACATCTGGCTCAGGCACGAAGCGCACCGGCACGGTCTGTGCGTAGGTGACGCTTGGAACATTGGGCACGCACGCCGCATGCGCGGCAAAGCCGAACGACGTCAGTCCGGCCAGCGTCAGTGCGCGCGCGACGTTGGGAACAACGTACATGATGGCTCCGGGGTGAAAGGTCGAAGCAATGCATGGTGCAGTTCAAACGGGCGCAGGACCATGCAACTTGTTGCGAAGTACGGCGAGCGGCGATTCGTGGCATTCGCGGGTCGCGCGCATACGCGCGCGTGGTGAGGGATGTGCAGCTTCACGTCGCTTGTGGAGGCGAGCCTTCGAGACATCACGGCCCCTGCGCGCCTCAGCCGAGCATGGCTCGACTCTACAACAACGCAGCCGCGCAAGCTCGACTCTACTCGTAGTCGGCAGTGACGGTGATTTCCGAGCGCACTTCACCTGCCTGCAGGCCGGTCAACGCGGTTGCGTAGTAGCCCGCGCGCAGCGGGAAGCTCGCCGTTGCACCGGTCACCGGCACCTCGATACCGGTATCCCCGTTCTTCAGATAGGTCGTTCCCGTGGCACCCGCCAGCAAGGCCACGCTCACACCCACTGCGGGGTCGGTGCTGGCCGTGTTCTGCCAGCGCTCGGCATCACCTGTGGCCGCCGTGCCGCTGAAGGACAGCACCGCCTTGCTCACGCCTACGCAACCGGTGAAGTTGAGCACGCCAGCCTTCAATCCGTTGTCGCCCACCACCAGTTCATCGGCCTTGATCGGATCAAGGGCGATCGGCGGTGCCGCCAGGGTGCAGGTGCCAGGCAGCACACGGCCGCTGATGGTGAGGGTGGCGGTGTCGGCCAGGGCGACGGAAGGAAACATGCCAGCGCAGGCTACCAAGGCGCAGACGAGAAACGAGGATTTCATGGAATTCTCCTGATTGGGGATGAACGACCGTAATGGATGCTCACAACGACGCGCTGGCCGCCGCCAGACGCTGTGGAACGCACACTCCCACGCTCCACGACAGACCATAGGCGTCCGGAGCGTCAGGCATGCGGTACTCGATGCGGCAGCGCGCCGCGCCTTCGGGATCGATAATCAAGGCACCTGCATCCTGCGCGCCACGCAGCTGGATCACCCCGCCCTGCCCCACTGCGCCCAGCGGCAGGCCATCTTCGCTATGCACCTGCGCGGCAAACGGCAACGGCTGGCCCAGCGCGTCGGTGGCATCGATGAACAGGGTGCGCTCGCGGCGTACTTCAAACGGCACGCGCACGATGCCACCGGCGGTCGGTGCCACGCGCTGCGAGGTCTGCAGCAGTTCAACCTCCATCGGCAGGCCGGCCGGATCCAGATCCAGCGTGTTCCAGCGGTACGGGCTGATGTGCGGCACCAGTGCATAGCCATTGCCGGCCACGCGCACGCCCGTGCTGCTGCCCACGCGTGCCCCCTGCGCGCCCGGTGCCTGTACCAGCGCGAAGCCATCGCCGACCGGTGCCCCCAGATTGATGCCACCGCCATGCAACACCCCGCAACCGCGTAGGGTGCCCGCATGGGAAAGCATTACAGTCATTTGAGTTCCGAGGAACGTGCCGTGCTGCAGATCGAAGTCAGCAACGGGTCCAGCATTCATTCCATTGCCAGGCGTCTCAGTCGCAGCGCTTCCACCCTGTCGCGGGAACTGGGCCGGCAGGAGCACCCGGGATACGTTGCCAGGCTCGCAGGGCAGCGTTACCAGCTGCGCCGAAAGCGCAGCGTTCGCAGGCGAAAGCTGGTGGAGAGCAGCGCACTTTTCCAGAGTGTTCGTGACGATCTGGTCTTCTATCGCTGGTCGCCTCAGCAGATTGCTGCCAAGCTTCGGGTCATGCATCCGGATGACCCGAGCAAGCGCGTGAGCCACGAGACGATCTACGCTGCCATCTACGCGCACCCGCGCGGTGGTTTGAAGAAAGAGCTTGTGGAAGCGTTGCGCCAGCACAAGCCAACGCGTGGTCTGCGTCGCACCAGTGCCGCCAAGCGCACATGGGTGCCTGAGGAGCTTCGCATCGCCCACAGGCCGGAAGAAGTGGCTGAGCGTTTGATACCGGGGCATTGGGAAGGCGACCTGATAAAGGGCGCGTTCAACCGCTCCTGCGTGGGCACGCTGGTGGAGCGCAAGACGCGCTTCGTCCTGCTGTGCAGGATGGATGGCTGCACTGCAGAGGACGCGCTGGAAGGCTTTACGCGGCAGATGAAGAAGCTGCCTCACTTTCTGCTTGGAAGTCTGACCTACGACCGCGGCACCGAGATGACCTGCTACAAGGAGCTCATGCGACGGCTGAACATCGATCTCTGGTTCGCCGACCCACATGCGCCGTGGCAACGCGGCAGCAACGAGAACACCAATGGCCTGCTGCGCCAGTTCATGCCCAAGGGCGCTGACCTGTCCAAGGCCAGCCAGGAATATCTCAACAACGTTGCCGACCTGATGAACGCACGTCCGCGACAGACGCTTGGCTGGAAGACGCCGAATCAAGCGGTGGAAGAGGAATTCGCAAAGTTCAATTCAAGTGTTGCGCTTGCAAGTTGAGACCGCCGTTTCAAGAGCAGCCGAGCATGGCTCGGCTCTACAGGAAGATCAGTCGAGCAAGCTCGACTCTACGGTGTCGATCAGCAGCTGACGGAAGTGCGGCAGCAACACGCGGTTGCCGTGTCCGCTCAAATGGTCGTTGTCGAAGAACAGCGGCTGGCCATCTTCCACTGCCAGGCAAACCTCGGGCCCGCACAGCAGCGGCAGCGGGTCCCACACGGCCAGCGACGGGTAGCGCGCGGCAAGATCGACCAGCAATGCCATCTGCGGTGCACGCAGCCTCTCCAGGTCGGCGCGGCGCATCTGCAATCCACCGGCACACGCCGGGTTCATGCGGTTGAACCAGTCCGAGCACCGATAGGCGCCGGCCTTGAACAGCGGCATCGGTGCGTCGATCACCACCTGCACGCCCAGCACCTGCAGCCGCTGCAGCACGCGCTCGGCTTCCTCGCGTGCGGCCTGGGCGTCGGCCGGCGTCTGCTGGGTCAGCAAGGTGCGGTAGACCGTCTCATCGTCCTGCTGCGACCAATCGATGCCCCGCAGTTCGGGCGTGCGCAATGCCGCCAGCAGCACGATGTCACCCGGGCGCGCCTCGCGCTCGATCTGCGAAAGCGCCTGCTCGATAAAGCCCTGGCAGGCGGCCGGGCTGGCCCGCAGCAGGTTCACGAAGCTGCAGCCGCCCTGATCGCTCTGATGCAATTCCATGCCGGTCTGGCGCGCCACCATGCTGGTCATGGTGCGATATGCAGCGGCGTGCGAATCGCCGGCAACGAACAGGCGACGTCCGTCCAGGTTCGGTGCCGCGACCGGCTCCAGCGGCCGCCAGGCCGGGTAGCGGCGCGCCTACCAGGCATGGCTGTCACGGGTCACACTCAGCGAGATGCGCTCCTGATGTTCCACGCTGGCCTACGTGGCCACGCCACACAGCGCCACCAGAAGCCCCGCCGATGCCAGCGTCTTCATCGGCGCCCAACGCAGCAATGGCCCGGCGTTCCGCAGCGGCTGCTCGACCAAGTGATAAGACGCAGCCGACACCGCCAGCAGCAGCACTGGGTACAGCCACAATGCCGCGCCCTGCAGCCCATAAGTCCAACGCAGCAGCACCAGCAGCGGCCAGTGCCACAGATACAGCGAGTACGACAGGCGGCCCAGATACACCAGCGGCGACCAGCCCAGAACCCGGGCGATACCACCATCTGCCTGTCGGGAAACGCCTGCCAACAGCAGCAGCGTGCCGACCACGGTGGCCAGCACGCCCGGCATCGGCATGGGCAGATGCCGGGCCATCCATCCGCCGGCCACCAGCAACGCCAGACCTGCAGTCGCCACGAGATGCGCATATCGGCTATCCACGCGCGTCCGCGTCCATTGGTACAGCAGCGCGCCGGCCGCCAGTTCCCAGAACCAGGTAGAACGCCGATGTCGGTGCCACCTGCGCCTGCCAGCCCGCCCATAGCACCGACAGCCCGGTGAGTACCGGCAACAACGCAGGTGTCCACCACCAGTACCCGCGGCCGCGCAGCCACACCATGAACACCAGCGGGAAGACCAGATAGAACTGCTCTTCCACACCCAATGTCCACGTATGCAGGAACGGATTCAGTTCTGCGCCGGGGGAGAAATAGTCATCGTCCTGGCCGGCCAGGACAATGTTGCTGAGCCCGGCCAACGCGGCCCAGCCGGTCTGGTCGAACTGCTCGTTGCGCCATGCGCGCGGAATGAACAGGGCCGACAGCACGAAGGTGGCCAGCAGCATCAGCAGCAGCACCGGCAACAGCCGCAGCGCGCGACGTCGATAGAAATCCAGCAGCAGACGGGCCGTGGGCTGGGAGCCACGCGACGCCAGCGCCTGACTGATCCCGAAGCCGGAAATGACGAAGAACATGTCCACGCCGGTGAAGCCACCGGGCAGCCACGCAGCATCGATATGAAAAACAATGACGGCCAGCACGGCCAATGCGCTCCCGCCATCGATGGCGGGAGCGTGTGGACGAATGAAGGCAGACATACGGAGAAGGCAATCGGCGACAAGGGAGGGGCCAGCATTGCTATCCCCAACCCTGAGCTCAATGGACGATTACGTCAGCGATGAGAGTTACTCAGGGGAGATCCAGAATCAATGCCCTGACAGACCGTTACCAGTTGGTAGTACGTCAAACAGATGAAGGTCAGTTGTAGTCCAGGCTCAGCGTTGCCTGCCCCTTGATCTCACCAGGCTCCAATGCTTCTGCATTGCGCACGTAACGCGCGCTGAAGGGAATGTTCTGCATACCCACCCGTGACGGACCATGATCCCAGGTCTCGCCAAACCTCACCGCATTACCACCCCGCAACAGCTCCAGGTCCACCCCCCGCGCATCGGAGTCCGACGTCGGTGTCAACCGGCTGCCCACGTTACCGGAATCGAGCGCGTCCACAATCTGCAACGTGACATTGGCACCTGCCGTCAGACAATTCATCTGCATGTTGAAGGTCTTCTCGCCGATCGGGCGCCCTACCGCAGGCAGCGCATCAGCGGAAACATTGTCAAGTACCACCGAGTTGTCACCGATCGTACACGTCGGCGAACGCATCTGTATGCCCAGACTGACCGGAACGGTTACCGACAGCCCAGGTGCCTGCTGCAAGGTAATCTCTATCGTGCCCAGATTTCCATAGGGAGCGCCACTGGTTGGTCCGCCCCTAGCGAAAAGCCTAGTGTACAGCCTGAAATCGAGGCCGAACGAGCCGGACCTGGTGGTGTACTGCGTTGTGTTGGGCCCCATCGAAAGCGGGAGTCGGCCAGTTGGGGAGCCACTGTTCTCAATGATCGCAACGATGCCCACCAGCGGTGATCCCGGGTGCAACTCGTACGCGGGAACCGACAGACCAAACAATTCAACGTCCCGGACATAGGTAAGCCCAGGCAGATTCGCCTGGATGTTCACGTCATACGTCGCTGCTCTGCAGCCGGTGAATAAGCCGTTACGGCCTGTGTGGACATTGGTCAAGAAGGCATCCGGCTCGCTGACGTAGTTCACCGTGACGTCTTCATCAATGGGAATCTCCCTCGACACGGTGGAGCAGGCCTGCACGGTGGTACACGCGACCAGTCCAGCCACGGCTGTCAGCGCGGCAAACGATGCCCGCTGCCCACCCTTCAAAGGATTGACGCAAGACACGGAACTGCGCGGTTGCCGCAGCACTCGAAGTAGGCCGTTGCAAGGCAGCTTCAGCATTCCGAAAGCTTGCTTGCAATGAACGGCGAAGCGTCGAATCCGCGCATTCCTTCTGCGCAGGGAAAGATCGGTGGTAAGCATGAATTGTCTCCTGCTGCATCCCGGTAACGGGCGGGGTATAATCACTGTTTGGTGGTCGCGACCCACAATGCGCCGCGAAGCTGGCGGCCGATGAGTTGTAGATGGCCAACAGTCGCTGCGCATGGTGCCGGGCCTTACTGGCCAGTGCCATGCAATTGGTTGCGGTTCTGCCAGATCAACGCCACAGCGGTTACCAGGCCATGCGTAGGCCCATCTGCGCCGAGATCCTACGCTGGCCGCGACCACCGTGCTCCGCGTTCAGGCCCGCCCAGGCGCCCCGGCGCACGCCCCACTGCAGATCGACACCCGCCTGCAGTTCACGCCGATCGCTCTTCCGAGAATCGTGCATGTCGCCGCTCAGCCAGTACACGGCCGCATAGGGTTGCAGCAGGCTGCGCTGGCCCTCATGCCAGGTGGAAACCCGCAGCCCCGCACCGGCCTCCATGCCGTCGGCATGCCGCAACAGCACCTGCGGCTGCAGCTGCAATGGCCAACGTGCGCCCCTACGCAAATTGAATGTGAAGCCGCCTTCCAGCGACGCCAGCCATGGCCGCGAGTCGCGGGCCGCTTATGTCAGGCTCGCGCCGTACACATGGCTGCGGAACTGCGCCGCCTGCAGGCTGGCATCGAGATAGGCTCCAGCCGCGCCATCTGCCTGTTGCAGCCAAGTGCCGTACACGCCGACCGTAGTTCCTTGCACGCGTTCCTTCCCGCCGCGACCAGACGCCGTGGAAACCACGTGACCATCGCTGCGGCTGCTGCCCACCATCACGCCCATAAGCACATGACTCGATTGCAGCACATCGCTACCCAGCTGTACCGCCGCGCCGCTTTCGTATGCATTGTTGCTCAGCGTGGCGACACGCACCCATGCATTGCGTCCGTCTTCCAGCGTGAGTGTGCCGCGACGGTCATGCGCGCGCAGGGCCAACAGGACAGCGGCCCGAGCACTACCCAGCTGCACTGCATCGGTGGCCAAATCGCCAGCCATGACCGGTGCAGCAGCGCAAACGCCCGCAGATGGTGTGCGCGAAGGGCTGCTGCTGCCATGCCGGGGGTTGGCCGAGTATGTGGACGTGCAGTTGCACGCCGCGCTGTAGAGTCGAGCTTGCTCGACTTCGCAGACACCGCGGAAGGCAGTCGAGCAAGCTCGACTCTACGATGGGGCGGCGCGCGGCGCGTTATTCGTAGTCTGCGGTAACGGTGATTTCGGTGCGCACTTCGCCGGCCTGCAGGCCAGTCAACGCGGTGGCGTAGTAGCCGGCACGCAGCGGGTAGCTGGCGGTGGCGCCGGTGACCGGCACTTCAATACCGGTGTCGCCGTTCTTCAGGTAGGTGTTGCCGCTGGCACCGGCCAGCAGGGCCACGCTGACGCCCGCTGCCGGGTCGGTGCTGGCGGTATTCTTCCAGCGCTGCGCATCGCCATCGGCCGCCGTGCCGCTGAACGACAAGACCGCCTTGCTTACACCTACGCAGCCGGTGAAGTTCAGCGCGCTGGTTTTCAGCCCATTGTTGCCAACCACCAGCTCATCGGCCTTGATCGAGTCCAGTGTGATCGGTGGCGCCGCCAGTGTGCAGGTACCCGGCAGCACGCGACCGCTGATGGTGAGCGTGGCGGAGTCGGCCGAGGCCACGGCGAGCAGCATGCCGACAGTGATCGCGACGATACAGGCAACTAGTGAAGCTTTCATGGAATTCTCCTGACGAGGATTGAAAGTACGCGGCGGCTTACTCATAGCGAAGCGCTGGCCGCCGCCAGACGCTGCGGAACACACTCGCCCACGCTCCACGACAGCCCATAGGCGTCGGGAGCATCGGGCATTCGGTACTCGATGCGGCAACGCGCCGCGCCTTCGGGGTCGACAATCAAGGCACCTGCATCCTGCGCGCCACGCAGCTGGATCACCCCACCCTGCCCCACCGCACCCAACGGCAAGCCGTCTTCGCTGTGTACCTGCGCGGCGAATGGCAGCGGCTGGCCCAGCGCATCGGTGGCGTCGATGAACAGCGTGCGCTCACGGCGCACGTCGAACGGCACCCGTACGATCCCACCAGCGGTCGGCGCCACGCGCTGCGAGGTCTGCAACAGTTCCACTTCCATCGGCAGGCCAGACGGATCCAGATCCAGCGTGTTCCAGCGGTACGGGCTGATGTGCGGCACCAGTGCATAGCCATTGCCGGCCACGCGCACGCCCGTGCTGCTGCCCACGCGTGCGCCCTGCGCGCCCGGTGCCTGTACCAGCGCGAAGCCATCGCCCACCGGTGCGCCCAGGTTGATGCCACCACCATGCAGCACCGCGCTGCCCGAGGCGCCCAGCGACAGGCTGCTGTAGTCGCCCACGCGGCTGTAGCCGGCATCGACGTGGCCGCGCCCGCCCTGCCACGCGGCGTAGGCACTGTGGCTGCCTTGCCCGCTGCCCTGGGTAGTGGACAGCGTGTAACTGAGCGCGCGCGATTCACCCAGGTTGCCGGTCAGGGTGGCTTGGGCCTGCCCGCCACTGCCGGCATGGCTGAGCTGGGTGCTCATGCGCGGCGCATGATGGGTGCGGCCCAGCGGCACGCTCAGGGTGAAGGCATAGCGGGTGTCCTGGCGTCCATCGCCCTGCTGGTAGCGCAGGGCCGACAGCCCGTAGTTCGCCCGCCGCGTGCTGGTCTGCACACTCAGCTGCAGGTCGCTGCGGCTGCGGCTGCTGTCCCAGTAGGCGACCTGGCCGCCGCTCAGGTGCAGCGTGGTGCGCTCTCCCAGCTTCTGCGAGAAATTCAGCTGGTAGCGCTCGCGTGCACGAAAGCCGTAACCCCATTCGTCCACCGCGCCGCCGCCGAGCACGCGCGCGGTGTCGTTCAGACTGAGGAAGCCGCGCGTGCTGTAGCGGTAGGCAGCCAGACCGAAGTTGGTGCCGGTGGCCTGCACATAGCGCTGGTAGTTCACCCGGAAGCTGTTGCCGGACATGCGCTCACCCGGCGCCAAGTTGGCGCGCGAATGGGTGACGTCTACGCCGAAGGCGCCGATACGGGTGTTGATGGCCGCGCCCGACAACAGCGATTGGTAGTGCTGGCCGACCTGCGTACCGCCCAGCAGGGTAAGGCCGTTGCTGATGCCACGCGCGTAGGTGCCTTCGGCAAAGCGCAGCGGCTGCAGGGTGCGCTGGGTGTCGCGCAGCTCGCCCACGGTGAACGCGAAGCGCGAAGCACCTGCGCGCAGCGCCTGTGGCACTGCAGAGAAGTTCACGTTGAAGCGCTGCTCGCGGCCATCGGCCTCGGTGACCGTGACCTCCAGGTCGCCGCCGAAACTGGTGGGGTACAGATCCTCGATGGAGAATGGACCGGGCGCCACGTTGCTTTCGTGGATGATGTTGCCGTTCTGGCGGATGGTGACACGTGCCGCGCCTTCGGCGATGCCCTGCACCTTCGGCGCATAGCCGCGCAGCGAATCGGGCAGCATGCGGTCATCGCTGGCCACGCGCACACCGGTGAAGGCCACGCTGTCGAACAGCTCGCCACCGGTATTGCCCTGGCCCAGCAGCAGCTGGCTGTTCCAGGCCGGAATGTCGCGCTGCACGTGGCTGCTGATGACGTTGTAGTTCGAGCCACGCGTACTGTGTGTAAAGGAAGATCGATGACGCAGCCGCCAGGCCCCGGCATTGAACCCTGCGTTCAGGCCCAGGTAGGAACTCTCACGCCCCTGGCTTCGGTAATGATTGCCGCTGTAGTTCACGAACGCGGCCGTGATGCCGTCGTCGCGCAGCTCCGGCGCCACGAAGCCGCGTGCGGTACTGGCCTGTGCGGCCTGCGGCAGGCTGATCGACAGTTCCAAGGTGCCGCTGTCGAAGGCGACGCGTGCGCCTTGCACACGCTCTGCCAGATCGACGCAGGCCGCTGCATTGCCGGGCAGCGCATCCAGGTATTCCGGCTTCAGCGGCAGCAGGCGAACCAGCGACACTGGAATACACGGCACCGCCACGTGCGGGTCCTGGTCGATGGCGAAGCGGATGTCCTGGCTACGCAGGAACTGGCCGTTCACATGTACATCCACCGCGTAGTCGCCTGCAGGCAGCGGATTGCCGTTGACATAGCGCGCCATGTCGATGGCCTCGCCGCCAAGCAGGAAGCCTTCGCTGAACTCGGGTGCGGGTGAGGCGGCAACAGCAAGGGCGGGCAGACCCGCCAGCAGCGCGGTACCGATGGCACGTGCCAGGGGAACGGGTTTCACCGGGCGCATTGCGCCGGCCCACCGCGATGCGGCGGAAGTCGGAAACTGCATGTGGCGGGTGGCCGCGTGAGCACGCGGCGGCTTCGTGGGGGGACGCCAGACTAGGAGTGTGCTCTTGCCAATGACATTCAACTTGTTGCATTTCGCCTGACGCATCTGCACCAGTGTCGGCGACAACCCACGCTCCGCCAACAACGGGCACGAACAGCCGCCTCGCGTGCGTGATGACGCAACTGCGTGGAGGTCTTCCGCCATGCAAGTGCATTTGCAAGTTGTTGCATTCACCCGGCGACAGCAAGCGCGGAGACTACGCACCGCTGGCTGCTGCGCGGCCAATGCACATCCTTCCCTCCGTTGAGAACTTCGCATGTCCCTGAAACTGCGCCTGCTGTCCCTGTCCCTGCTCGCCGCCGCTGCGCCGGCCGCGTACGCCGAATCACTGGAAATCACCGGTGAGCTGATGCCGTCGACCTGCTCGGTCGGCTCCGCTGGCGGCACCATCACCGTGCCGATGGGCCAGGTCGATCTGGCTTCGGTGAACGCCAACACCCGTGCTGGCCAGAAGAACTTCACCATCGCGCTGGACTGCACCGGCTCGGGTGCCGAGCAGGATGTGGGCGTGCGCTTCGGCGGCACCCCGGACGGCAGCACCGGCAACCTTGCACTGACCGTCGCGTCCGGCGCCACCAACGTGGGCGTGGCCCTGTATGACGGCGCCGGCAACCACCAGAAGATCGGTGATGACCCGACCCAGTGGGTCACCATCGCCGCCGGCGGCACTGGCCAGCTGGACTACAGCGCGTGGTATGCCTCGCCGGGCCAGAACGCGACACAGGGTACCGCCAACGCCTCCGGCGATTTCGTGGTGGTCTACAAGTAAGCCCCTGGCCGCCCGGCGCACGGATGCGCCAGGCGGCCATCTTCATCATCAAGAGGTTTCCCATGAAGCACCACGCATCGACGTGGCTGTGCGCGTCGCTGGCGATGGCCGTTGCGCTGCCTGCTACCGCGGCGGTCACGCTGCAGGGTACGCGTATCGTGTACGACGCCGGCAAGGGCCGCGACACCACCGTGCGCGCCAGCAACGTGGGCGAGCTGCCGGCCATGACCCAGGTCTGGATTGACGATGGCAACGCGCAGTCGCGCCCGGAAGATGTGCGTACGCCGTTCCGGCTGACGCCGGCCGAGCCGCGCCTGCTGCAGTCCAAGCAGGGCCAGGCCTATCGCATCACCTATGCGCCGCGTCCATCGGAGGCACCGCTGCCGACCGACCGTGAATCGGTGTTCTATTTCAATCTGCTGGACATTCCGCCCAAGCCGGCCAATGCGGCCGACAAGAACCTGCTGCAGTTCGCCGTGCGCACACGGGTGAAGCTGTTCCATCGCCCCGCCGGCCTGCCCGGCAGCGCGCGCGATGCGGCCGCACAGTTGCAATGGCGCGCTGACGGTGGTGCGCTACAGGTGAGTAACCCCAGCGCCTACCACGTGACGCTGAGCACGCTGAAACTGGCCGATGGCCGCAGCGTGGACGTGGACATGATCGCGCCGGGCCAGAGCGCGCGCTTCGCGCTGCCGGAGGGTGCGGCGATGCCGGCGTCGGTGACCTTTACCTGGCTGGATGACTACGGCGCGCCGCGCGAGCAGCAGGCAGCGGTCAGCCGATGAAGCCTGCACGCCCGTGGCACTGGGCGCCGTTGCTGTGTCTGGTCGCGACGCTCTTCCTGTTTGAAGCGGGTGCCGCCTGGGCCTGCACTGCCGTGACCGATGGCTTTGCCAGCACGATGTATCCGGTGGTGTTGAACGAGCGCGAATCGTTCGACTACTCCTTTGGCGCGGCCGGTGTCGAGTTCAGTGGCTGCCCGAACACTGCGCCGCTGGAGTTCGAGGTGGAGTTCGATACCCCGATGACGCTGCTGGGCACGGTGGAGTACCGCGGCCTGACCTTCGGCAAGTTCCAGGCGTCTGATACTTCACCATTGGTACTGCTGGGCGTGTACGAGGAGCGCGGCGGCATTGCCAACGGCGTGGCGTTCACCATGAGTGGGCAAAGCCTGGTGCTGACCGTTCCTGCTTCGTCGCGGGCGAAGCTGTTGACCGAACTGTCGGTCTCCGGGCGTCGCAACGTACAGAGCGAAGCGATCTCGCGTACCTCGCAACTGCGCATCCGCCCGCGCAGCAATCCTTCATTGGTGGGCACAGGCACGCTTGAACTCGGGTTCGATGTCTCGGTGATACGCGACTGCGCGGTGCAAGGCGCCACGCTGACACTGGACGATGTACCCGCCAATGCACTGGCAGGTGCCGGAAGTTCGGCGGGCGACAAGGACTTCGTGGTGAACATGGCCTGCAGCCACGACAACGTGCCGGTGGAGCTGACCCTGACCGACGCGCATGTGCCCGGCGGCAGCGGCAGCATGCTTGCCGCCGCACCTGGCAGCGATGCCGCAGGCGTGCAGATCGAACTGCTGCGCAATGGCCTGCCGGTGCAGCTGGGCACGCCCTGGTCGTACGGCATGGCGCAGACCGGAAGCAACCCGATTCCGCTCAGCGCGCGCTATGCCCGCAACGCCGACGCGCTGGTGGCCGGCGCGATTGTCGGCGAAGCCGTACTGATGGCCGATTACCCCTGAGTGCCGTGGCGGTCGGGTTCAGATCCTTCTGCCAGTCGGCAGACGGATCTGAACCCGCCAATCGTGACCAGTGTTTTCACCGCCCCAAAGGAGAAAAGTAGATGCACAAGATGATGGTTCCGCTGAAGCGCTATACCCAGTTCACTGGGCGCGCCAGCCGCAGCGAGTACTGGTGGTTCCAGCTGTTCATGATGATGTTTACGGTTCCGTTGAACGTACTGGGCCTCATTGCCGGCCACATCAACTCCACATCGCTGGCGTTGGTTTCATCCGGGCTGACAGTGGCGGTATGGCTGGCACTGGCACTGCCACTGATCGCGGTGACCATTCGCCGGCTGCACGACACCGATCGTTCGGGCTGGTGGCTGCTGCTGATGTTGGTGCCGTTTGCCGGCTTGGCCGTGCTGGTGTTCATGCTGCTGCCCAGCACGCCGGTTGACAATCGGTTTGGCAAACCCGTTCCGCACGTATAAGCGATTACGCCGGGCAATGCCTGGTGTTTTTGTTTGTCGCGCCCCCGCTCTGGCAGGTGTCGACCTTGGTCGACACGAGGCCGGCAAGGAGGCCTGACAGATCAGTGCCAACCAAGGTTGGCACCTACCATGGCAACGCTCTGACGCCAAGCTGGGGTCAGAGCCCTTTGCGCTGCAAAGGGATCCGACCCCGCCATGCTTCAGGCGAAGTGCTGGTAACCACCATCGGCGGCTTCGCCATCCACATGCACGCCCTGCCCTTCGGCGATGCGGCCGATACGGGTGAGCGGCAGGTCCAGCGATTCGGCGAGGTAATGCAGCGCATCGCGCTGGTCAGCGGCGGCGGTGAAGCACAGTTCGTAGTCGTCACCGCCGCGCAGTGCGCATTCGCGGGCGGTTTCACGGCCCAGCAGCTCACGCAGCGCATTCGAAATCGGCAACAGATCGGCATCGACATGCGCGGCCACCGCGCTGCGCGTGGCGATGTGGCCCAGGTCGGCCAACAGGCCATCAGACACGTCCACCGCTGCATGCGCGAACGCCCGCAGGCGCAGGCCGAGGGTGACGCGCGGCGTCGGTCGCAGCAGGCGCAGGCGCAGGCTTTCGTAGTCGGCCAGCAGCGTGGCGGTGGCCACGTTCAGCGCACCCTGCTGCCACAGGCGCAGCGCACCGGCGGCATCGCCCAGCGTGCCACTGACCCAGATATCGTCGCCCACCTGTGCACGGTCGCGGCGCAGTGCCTGGCCACGGCCGACCTGGCCCATCGCAGTGACCGACAGCGACAGCGGGCCGCGCGTGGTGTCGCCACCGATCAGCGCGATGTCGTGCTGGTCGGCGAGGGCGAAGAAACCGTCGGCGAAGGCTTCGATCCAATCCTCGCTCGCATCGGGCAATGACAGCGCCAGCGTGCACCACGCCGGGCGCGCGCCCATCGCAGCGAGGTCGGACAGGTTGACGGCCAGCGTCTTCCAGCCGATGTCGAACGCCGGGGTTTCGGCCGGGAAATGCACGCCGCTGTTGAGCGTATCGGCGGTGACCACCAGCTGTTCGTTCGGGCGCGGCTGCAGCAGCGCGGCGTCATCACCGATGCCGAGCAGGATGTCGTCGCGCTCGAGGGTGCGGGCGCGGATGCGGTCGATGAGGGCGAATTCGGCCAGGGACATGGGGGCGCTCCGGCGGGTTGCATGGATGGGCGGCGGGCGCGGGTGGATCGTGCCGATGGGGGACAACCGATGGGAAACCGATCGGATGGAACCGGTGGGAATCCGACGGGGTAGAGTCGACTGTTAGTCGACTGCTCTCCCGTCCGACACCCCGACTGCTGATCGAAAGGCAGTCGACTAACAGTTGACTCTACCAAAGCAGGTTCCCGCGCCATTCGAAAATCAAAGCAGGTTCCCGCGCCGTTCGAAGTCCAAAGCAGGTTCCCGCGCCGTTCAAAGATCAAAGCAGGTTCCCGCATCGTGCAACGGTCGAGCGGGTTTTCACCCATGCCAACCAAGGTTGGCATCCACCAGAAGCAGAAACGGGTCAGTGACCCGATTCGACCTTGCGCCATTCCACGGCGGCACGATCCAGCACACCATTGACGTAGGTGTGGCCGTGTTCGGAACCGAAGCGCTTGGCCGATTCGATGGCTTCGTTGATCACCACGCGGTACGGCACGTCCAGGCGGTAACGCAGCTCATAGGCGGCCAGGCGCAGCACCGCGCGTTCGATCGCGTCCACTTCCTCGATGCCGCGGTCCAGGTACGGGGCCAGGGCTTCGTCGATGTCACGACGGTTGTCGAGCACGCCATGCACCAGCGCTTCGAAGTACGCCAGGTCGGCGATTTCACGGGCCTGCTCATGCGCGAACTGGGCGATCAGCGACTGGGCGTTGCCGCCGGAGATCTGCCAGGCATAGATGGCCTGCACGGCACGGCGGCGGGCGCGCGAGCGCAGCACCGGATCGACGCCATCGCGGCGGACGGGTTTACCGGAGGGCTTGCCCTGGGTGTTCTTGTTCATGGCAGCTGCTCCAGAAGATTGACCATTTCCAATGCGGCGAGTGCGACTTCCTCGCCCTTGTTGCCGTGGCTGCCGCCTGCGCGGGCCTCGGCGTCTTCAACGCGTTCCACCGCCAGCACGCCGTTCAGCACCGGCACGCCGAAGTCCAGCTGCACGCGCATCAGGCCTTCGGCGCAGCGGTCGGCCACGTGTTCGTAGTGGCGGGTATCGCCACGGATCACGCAGCCCAGGGTGAGGATGGCGGCGTGTTCATGGGCGGCGGCCAGGCGCGCGGCCACCAGCGGCAGTTCCCAGGCACCCGGCACGCGGATCACGTCGATGTTGGCTTCGGTGATGCCGTTGCCGGCCAGGCTCTGGCGGGCGCCAGCGACCAGCGTATCGGTGATGCGGGCGTTCCAGCGGCTGGCCAGGATGGCGAAGCGCGCTGATTCGGGAGTGCGAAGATCGCCTTCGTAGTGGCTCATATGCGGCTTGGGGGACTCGATAAGGGGGTAATTCTAGCGTGGATGGGCCCCGGCCGTGGCTCGCGGGGACCTTGAGGGAGCCTGCTGTAGAGCCGAGCCATGCTCGGCTGCCCTGTCTGGCACCGGACCGGAGAACCCCGCGCTGGGCGCATGAGCCGAGCATGGTTCGGCTCTACAAGGGTTCCCAATGGCCTCAGCAGCCCACCGTCTCCACCACTTCCAGGCCGTACCCGGCCAGGCCGATCTGGCGGCGCGGGGTGCCCAGCACGCGCAGCTTGCCCAAGCCCAGGTCGGACAGGATCTGCGCGCCGGCACCGTTGCGGCGCCACTGGCTCACGTCCTTGTCCTTGCCCGGCACTACCGGCGCCGCCTGCTGGCGCAGGCGGGCCAGCAGGGCCTCGCCATCACGCGGCGCCTGCAGCACCACCATCACGCCACTGCCTTCGGCGTCGATGGCACGCAGGGCATCGGTGGCGGCCACGCCGAAATCATCGCGACGCCAGTGCAGCAGGTCGGCCAGCGGGTTTTCCACCTGCACCCGCACCAGGGTGGGGGTGTCGGCGTCCGGGGTACCACGCACCAGGGCGAAATGCAGGTCGTGGGCGATGCGGTCGCGGTAGGTCACCAGCTTGAACGGGCCGAATTCGGTATCGATGTCGCGCTCGTCGACGCGCTCGACGGTCTTTTCGGTGGCCAGGCGGTAGGCGATCAGGTCGGCGATGGAGCCCATCTTCAGGCCGTGCTCGCGGGCGAAAACTTCCAGCTCCGGGCGGCGCGCCATGCTGCCGTCGGGGTTCAGGATCTCAACCAGCACGCCGGCCGGTTCCAGCCCGGCCAGCATGGCCAGGTCCACGCCGGCCTCGGTGTGGCCGGCGCGGGTGAGCACGCCGCCCGGCTGGGCGATCAGCGGGAAGATGTGGCCCGGCTGGTGCAGGTCGGCCGGCTTGGCGTTGGGCTTTACTGCGGTGCGGATGGTGTGCGCACGGTCATGCGCGGAAATGCCGGTGGTGACACCCTCGGCCGCCTCGATGCTGACGGTGAAGTTGGTCTGGAACTGCGCGGTATTGGCCTGCACCATCGGCGCCAGGCCCAGATCGGCCGCGCGCGTGCGGGTGAGCGGCAGGCACACCAGGCCACGGCCGTGGGTGACCATGAAATTGATGTCGCTGGCCTTCACCAGCTCGGCGGCCATGATCAGGTCGCCTTCGTTCTCGCGGTCTTCGTCATCGACGATGACCACCATGCGGCCCAGGCGGATGTCTTCCAGGATTTCGGGGATGGGTGCGAAGTTCATGCGCGGGCTCCTTCACCCAACAACCGCTCGACATACCGAGCGACCAGATCGATTTCCAGGTTCACCGCGCTGCCCACGCCGGTAGCGGAAAACGCGGTGTTGGCCACGGTGTGCGGAATGAGGGCGACTTCGAAGCCTTCATCGTCCACTTCGTTGACGGTGAGGCTGACGCCGTCCACGCAGATCGAGCCCTTCTTGGCAATGTAGCGGCGCAGCGAGGCCGGCGCGGCGAAGCGCCAGCGCTGGGCGCGCGCATCTTCGTGGATGGACAGCACCTGGCCCAAGCCATCGACGTGGCCGCTGACCAGATGGCCGCCCAGGCGGTCGGTCGGGCGCATGGCGCGCTCCAGGTTGATGACCGCGCCCTCGCCCAGCTGGCCCAGCGTGGTCAGGCCCAGGGTCTCGGTGGAGGCATCAGCCTGGAAGCCGCAGGCGTCGAATGCGATGACGGTGAGGCAGACGCCGTTGATGGCAATGCTCTCGCCCATCTGCACGTTGTCAAACGGCAGCGTCCCGACATTGAAAGTGAAGCGGACATCGCCGCCAATGGGTTCGCGAGCGGCCAGACGGCCGACGCCTTCGATGATTCCAGTAAACAAGTAACGTTCTCCGCGGAATGTGAGCGAAAAACGCCGCAAGGCAAACAGGCGCACGCAGGGCATGAGCCCTGTGGCACCGTCTTCTTTCATCCGGACTATGACCGTCGGCTCCGGCATTGGACCGGATCTGCTGACCCCCGGCCGTGGGCCGGGGCGCTCGCGGGCTCGTGCTTGCGCACCTACCGCCGGTGGGGAGTTGCACCCCGCCCTGAAGACGTTTGTGTACCGGCGAACCGGCGTAGCCAGTGTAACAGCCCGGGCTGAACGGGGTCGGATGCCACAGCTGTGACGCCCGTCGCTCGCAATTTGTAAAACTTTCATTAAAATTCTGCCTCGGACGACATGATGTCGCCACGGGCAGCCGCAAGGGCAGGCCCGCCAATGGACTGAAATTCACAGGAATTCCCATGCGCAAGATCCTGATTGTGGCCGCCCTGCTGGCCGCCGCCCCGTTCACCGCGTCGGCCGACGCCCTGAGCTACACCTACGTTGAAGGTGGCTGGACGCAGGTCAAGGTTGACGACAACGCACTGGACGACCCCAAGGTCGACGGCGGCTACCTGCGTGGTTCGGTCGCGCTGGCCGAACAGGTCTACGTCTTCGGCGGCTGGTCGCGTACCAGCAAGACCCGCCATTACGGCGAAGATTCGCTGAAGCTGGAACTGAACCAGCCGGAGCTGGGCATTGGTTACCACATGCCGTGGTCCGACCGCGTGGACTTCACCGCCGATGCCGCCTGGGTGCGCCAGAACGCCGAATCGACCCTGCGCTATGACGGCGTGCGTTACCACGGCAAGGACCACACCAACCTGGGCCGCGTCACCATGGGTATCCGCGGCAAGCCGTCGCGCATGACCGAAGCCTGGGCCAAGGCCGGCTACATGGATGGCGGCAACAACTTCAAGGGCACCTGGGTCGGTACCGTCGGCGGCCAGATCAACTTCACCAAGACCTGGGGCCTGGTGGGCGAGATCTCCGGCTACCGCGACGTCACCCAGTACTCGGTGGGCGTGCGCGCCAGCTTCTGATCCAACGATCGCTCCTCGTCGTGCGATCGAACGGGCCCCGCAAGGGGCCCGTTTTTTTTGGCCGCTGCACACCGGCACGTGGCCGCGTGGCGCCATCGAAAGTGCAGGCAGATGCGCTAGTCTTGCGCGCCTCTGGAACAGGAAACCACCGTCATGAAGACGCTCACCCGTAGCTTGCTGACCAGCGCCGTGCTGTGCGCCCCGCTGTTTGCCAGTGCCGCCCCGGCCCCGCTGACGCCCGAACAGGCCTTCGACCTGTACGCGCGCACCCTGCTGGAAGACGACGCGGCCGCCACCCGCACGCTCAACGATGCGCTGAAGCCAGCCTTCGAAGGCCAGGACGCCGTGACCCCGACCCCGGGTGCCCTGGCCAAGGCCCTGGCCGAGCCGTGGCAGACCGTGCTGGCCAGCGCCGGTGACAAGACCGACGCCGCCGCCACCGAAGCGCTGTACGCCAAGGCCCTGCGCGATTCGAAGTGCCGCGCGACCAAGAGCGTGATCGAAGACAACGAATACGTTGAAGACCAGAAGCTGGCGCGCATCAGCTTCAGCTGCCAGGTGCCCGACCTGGGCAAGGTGCGCCCGCTGTTTGCTGCCAGCCTGGCCGCCGATGCCAGCCCGGCCTCGCGAAAGCAGTTCACCGATGCCTATACCCAGGCGCTGCAGAGCGGCGCGCGCGTGCCGGTCAGCGGCACCTTCACCCTGTACCCGGCCAAGGACAACGGCTATTGGTACAGCGGTAATTTCGATGACCTGGTGGGCACCGTGGCCGGCGCACTGGCCCCGTTCGAGGACTGGATGCAGGACGTGGAGGCCGCCAGCGCACCGAAGGTAACCGGCGTACCGGGCTGCGACCTGCTGCTGCAACAGCACCGCGCCTGCGTGGCGAAGATCGCGCCGGACCAGATCAGCGGCGTGGATGCGATGGCCGAGGAACTGAAGGCCAAGGCACAGGTGCAGTCGGCCGAGGAGATGACGCAGGAGTGCAAGGCACTGCGCCCGATCGCCGAGATGATGTGGACTGACGAATGCGCGTGAGGCGGTAAGCGATATCGCCGGGCCATGCCCGGCATTACGCCGCTGCCGTCAGCCTTCGGCGGCAGTGCCGGTATGGTGTGACAGAGAGTCCGGGCAACCTTCACGATGCCTGGGAGGGGCCTGCCGGCGAAGGTGGCGCGCGGACGGCCAGATATCCTCGATGCCACCAAGGCACGCGCATGCAGTCCACCGCCATCCCGACTGCGCAGGAACAAGGTCCTCTGGAGGCAGTGCGACTCGCTGAGTCGAACGGCCAAAGTCCGCGCCCCGTGAACCCGGCGCCGTGGGTCTGGAATTTCGGATTTCTTGCATGGACCCAGGGTCCACGTACAGGGATCCTCGCGTTCCATTCCACGCGACGCGGCCATGCCATGCTGAAACCGATCATCACCGGATTGCTCGGCACGTCGCTGTCGGCGACCGCCGCGCCCACGGGCGCACTCTCGCTGGAAGAGACCTTTGACGCGTACGTACGCGTAGTCACCCAGGATGACGAGCGAGCCCGAACCGCACTGAGGGAGAGCCTGCAGACAGCCAGTAAACATGCGTTCCCCGGAATCGGGGATACCGTAGACGCGCTCCATATCCATCAAGGCCCTGCGCTGGGAAGCAATGACCCCATTGCCATGGCTGTCAAAGCCAGGTGGCACTCCATCCATTGCAAAGAGGTCGAGCGCGCCGATAGCGGCTCTCCCGATCGTGTGACGATCCGCTACCACTGCGGGGTTCCAGACGTCTCCAGCTTCTTCGCGACCTATCGCGAGCATCGCGAACAATTCGTGGCCGTGGATGCAGTCGCGTCCATCCAACCCGCGAAAATGGCATTTGCCCAAGTGCTGACCCAAGCTCCCAACAGCACGTTCGACACCACGGCCGAGTTCTTCCGTGCTGGCGAAGGCGGTCCCTGGGCCAGTACCGACATGATGTTCCTCGGGCTGGCGCTGCTTCAGAAGATGCTGCCGTTCCGGGAATGGAATGAGCGCATCGAGGCAGAGTCCATCACTGCCCGTACGGGCATTCCTGCGTGTGACCTGCTGCTTGACGCACGACTGAAAGCCGCACGGATTCACGACTCCGTCGATCCCTCATCAGACGACGCGACCTTTCAGAATGTCCTGGAAGAGACGGTCAGCGGGATGGGACCCGACGAGGCTCGCGCGCACTGCCGTGCACTCCAGGAACGCCACCGACCATGAGTCCACCCATGAAAATGATGCGACTGCTCGTACTGACCTGCGCGCCACTCTCTGCCCTGGCCTCGCCCGATGCATCCACGCAGCGTGCGGATGCGCTGCCGTCGGGCGAGATCACCGCAGGTATTGACGCCAATTTCCAGCTTTATCTTTCGCTTCTGCTCGCTGCCGACCCGGTTGCCCGCCGCACCCTCGACGCGCAGTGGAAGGGTACGTTCCAGCCCCCAGGCTATCTCGATCGGCTGCAGGAAGTGCGAGCGCGCATTGGCGATGACGAGGCCGCCGAACGCTTCCTGGTGCCTGCTGGCTTTGAATCACCCGGCATCGGCGCTGCATCGCTGGACAGGCTGGGCCGCGTGACCTGTACCGCACTATCCACCCGCGCCGGCCCCACCGCCAATACAGCGACGTTGTCCTATCGCTGCTCTGTCCCCGACCTGACTCCACTGTACGCCAGGTACCGGGAGGCAACAAAGGCAGGTTCCAGGGCTGCGGCTCCCGCCGAGATGGCCGACATCTTCCGTCGCCAGGTCAGGATACTGAGGGGATCAGGATCGCGCAGCATTTCCGGGGATCTGGAGTTCTTCCGACATGGCCAGGGCGCATGGCTCAGCCGCAGTGCCAACAGCCTGGAAGCGAAGCTGCTCGACGCCTTCATTCCCTACCACGGCTGGGACCGGCGCATGCTGGAGGAGGAAGCGCCCAGGCTCACAGGATCGGTTGCATGTGACTGGCCGCTGCATCGGCTCCGCAACTGCGTGAGCCAGCAGGCACCGCATCGCATCGGTCATTTCAATGCGCTCCAGGCCGAAATACTGGATGCGGCGAAAGGCATGGATGAGCACCAGCTATTGACCTACTGCAACAACCAGGTATCGCCCCATCTTCATTTCGAATACAGCGGCCTGACATGCCCATGAAACAGGGCCCGGCAAGGTGCACGTGCGGTCAGGGCTGATGAACTACGCGTACGGCAAATGCCTGGGAGGCCATTGGAGACCTGTGAGCCTTGCAACATGCGCAGCGATCATTCGCCCCGCCAACCTTGATGCCACATCCGGCGGGTACGACGCGACATGATCGGCTTGCGTTACGGCCGCAGCAGCAGACGCATGTCCTCACCCACCTGGCGTTGATCCACCACGCGCAGCCGGTGCTGCTGGGCCATCGCCTCGATGCCGAGGCCAGCCAGCAGCGGGCGGCCGGTATCGCCCAGCAGCGTCGGCGCCTGGTAGAGCAACAACTCATCCACCCAGCCGCCGCGCAACAGTGCACCGGCCAGGGTGGCTCCGGCCTCGGTATGCACTTCGTTGATGCCACGCTCGGCCAGCAGGACCAGCACCGCACCAAGGTCCAAACTGCCACCGCTGCCCGGCACGCTGGCAAATTCGGCGTCGGCCGCATCCGGTGCGCTTACTGCTGCGTCATGCAGGTACAACGTCGGTGCCCCACCCTCGCGCACACGGCTGCATTCCAGCGAACGCAGGCGCGAATCCAGCACCACGCGCAGCGGCGGCATCACGTCGGTATCGGCCAGGCGTACGGTCAGCATCGGGTCGTCGGCCAGCACGGTGTCGGCGCCGGTCAGGATCGCGCCGGCGCGAGCACGCCAGTGCTGCACATCCTCGCGCGCGGCCGGGCCGGTAATCCACTTGGAGCTGCCGTCGGCCATCGCGGTGCGGCCATCCAGGCTGGCGGCCAGCTTCACCCGCAGCCACGGGCGGTTGCGCTCCACGCGTGAGAGGAAGCCCTTGTTGAGTTCGCGTGCCTGCGCGGACATCAACCCTTCGGCGACCTCGATGCCGGAATTGCGCAGCAGATCGAAGCCACCGCCATCAACCTTCGGGAACGGATCGCGCATCGCCGCAACCACGCGCGACACGCCGGCCTCGATCAACGCCAGCGCGCACGGCGGCGTGCGCCCGTAGTGTGCGCAGGGCTCCAGGGTGACGTAGGCGGTGGCACCGCGGGCCTCGATGCCGGCCTCGCGCAGCGCGAACACTTCGGCGTGCGGGCCACCCGCGCGTTGGTGCCAGCCCTGCCCGACCACGCGTTCGCCATGGGCGATCACGCAGCCGACCATCGGATTGGGGCGGGTGGTGTAGGCGGCACGCTCGGCCAGGCGCAGTGCGTTGGCCATGTGCAGGTGGTCGAGGACGGAGAACGAGGTGCTCATGCCACCATGGTAACGCTGACGGTGTAGATCCACGCCATCAGTGCCAACCAAGGTTGGCACCCACCAGAGCAAAGGCCATTGTGCCAACCAAGGTTGGCACCCACCAAGGCAGAAGCGGTCAGCCCTTCTTCTTCTTGGTCAGGGCAATCACGTCGCCCAGCAGCTGCAGCTGTTCGGTACTGGACGGCAGGTCACGTTCCAGCTTCTCGATCTCCTCGCGGAAATCAGCTACGTCCTCGAAGCTGCGGTACACCGACGCAAACCGCACGTAGCCCACGTGATCGAGCTTGCGCAGTTCATTCATCACGAACTCGCCAACCTTGATCGAAGGCACTTCGCGCTCGCCGCTGATACGCAGCTGGTGAACCACCGCGCGTACCGCCGCTTCGATCTTGTCTTCGGCCACCGCACGCTTCTGCAGCGCGCGGTCGAAACCCGCCCGCACCTTGCGCTGGTCGAACGCTTCGCGGGTGCCATCGCTCTTGACGATGGCCGGCAGCTTCAGTTCAACCGTTTCCATGGTGCTGAAGCGCTCGCCGCAGGCTTCGCATTCACGCCGACGGCGGATCGTCGCGCCGTCTTCAGAGACGCGCGAGTCGATGACCCGGGTATCGGCATGTTGGCAGAAGGGGCAATGCATGGAACGCCTGGCTCAGGGGGCAACCTAATTGCCACGGTCATGGCAGCGTCGCAAAGGTACCTGAGAAGGCGTTCAGCAGCAAATGCTGTCTGCGCAGAAGTGCCTGCGCAGCGCGCCCAGCGCGCGCGTGGCGGGAGGCTCAGCCCGCCTTGCCGACATCAGGGGGCAGACCGTCCCCAGCGCAGCCACGCCAGGTGCCCCGCCATCACCAGCAACGGCGGGCCAAGCCCAAAGAAGGCCAGCGTCGTTATCTCACCATGCTTGAAGGTGAAATACAGCGTGGCGGCGACCACGCCCAGCGCGGCGAAGGTCCCCAGCAGCAGCCCAATCCATGCGACAAGCGGGGATTGGCGCAGGCCATCGCGGCCGCGCCACAGGAAGAGCCCGGTCAGCCACATCCATGACAACAGACCGAGAAGCCCGGCCAACGACCACAGCGCGATCACCGCGGGCTCGTTGCCGGACAGATACTTGCCGTCCATGACGGCTATCAGGCCCAGCACCGCCACGGTGCCTCCTGCCGCCGCAGTGGGCAGGCCCACCAGCAGGCCTGCTATCCCCATCCATCGTTTGTGCTGCTGCTCATCCATAGGCTCGACTCTCCTTGCTGACGTCAAGGGCTTCGTGGCTGCTGTGGCTCCTGACGCCTCAACCATGCCTGCGAAGCGGACTGCGAGCAAGTTCCCGCGCAGACTGCCATTTACTCCACCACCTCCTTCTTTGTCAGCCATCGGAGGTGGCAGACAAGGGTCAACCACGGGGCGCCCAAGGCTATGGACACAGGCAGAAACAGCATGCCAAACGGTCCAACCACTATGTACATGGCACACCCGGCCTGCATGGCGCATATCAACCCCATCGCACTCAGCGGCTCCGAGTTTTCCCGTAGCCCGGCGGTGCCGCGCTCATGCCACGCATTGATCAGCCTGTAAATGAAAGACAGGGCAAGCAACGAGAGCAGGGCCCACAGCGCAATCATTGACAGAAATACAACACTGCCACGAAGAAGAGCTCCCCAGGTCATCAAGAATGCGAAATAAAAACTGAAAAGAACCAGGGGAACGGACAACAGCCAAAAGTGTAGAGCAAGAAGAATCGACTGCTTGGCAGGTGGATGGCGCATGGTCATGACCCTTGAGGCGATTACACGAGCCTGAGACCCCGCCGTCAGCTAAGCCATACGATTATTCTGAAAAAGTATCAATCGGATACTGGGGTCAGAGCCCTTCCCTGCGGGAAGGGATCCGACCCCTGCGTCGATCCGGGTTGCGGGGTCGGATCCCTTTCCGCATGGAAAGGGCTCTGACCCCTGCTTCGATCAGCCGTAGACCGGGTACTTGCGGCACTGCGCGCTGACGGCGTCGCGCACGCGGGCGATGACGGCTTCATCGGTCGGTGCGTCGAGCACATCGGCGATCCAGTTGGCCAGGTCCACGCAGTCCTGTTCCACGTAGCCGCGGGTGGTCACCGCCGGGGTGCCCAAGCGCAGGCCCGAGGTCACGAACGGCGAACGCGGGTCGTTCGGCACCGAGTTCTTGTTGACGGTGATGTGCGCCTTGCCCAGTGCAGCTTCCGCATCCTTGCCGGACACGTCCTTGCCGATCATGTCGACCAGCATCAGGTGGTTCTGGGTGCCACCGGAGACGATCTTGTAGCCGCGCGCGATGAGCGTGTTGGCCATCGCCTGGGCGTTCTTCACTACCTGCTGCTGGTAGGCCTTGAAGCCCGGTTCCAGTGCTTCCTTGAAGGCCACGGCCTTGCCGGCGATGACGTGCATCAGCGGACCGCCCTGGATGCCCGGGAACACGATCGACTGCAGCTTCTTGACCAGGTCTTCGTCGGCGCCCTTGGCGACGATGATGCCGCCGCGCGGGCCGCGCAGGGTCTTGTGGGTGGTCGAGGTGACCACGTGCGCGTGTTCCAGCGGGCTCGGGTAGACGCCGGCGGCGACCAGGCCGGCGACGTGCGCCATGTCCACGAACAGGTAGGCACCGACCTTGTCGGCGATGGCGCGGAAGCGCGCCCAGTCGATCACCTGCGAGTAGGCCGAGAAACCAGCCACGACCATCTTCGGCTTGTGCTCCAGGGCCAGGCGCTCGACTTCGTCGTAGTCGATCAGGCCCTGGTCGTTCACGCCGTACTGCACGGCGTTGAACAGCTTGCCCGAGGCATTCACCTTGGCACCGTGGGTGAGGTGGCCGCCGTGGGCCAGGCTCATGCCGAGGATGGTGTCACCCGGCTGCAGCAGCGCGAAGTACACGGCCTGGTTGGCCTGCGAACCGCTGTGCGGCTGCACGTTGGCGTAATCGGCGCCGAACAGCTGCTTGAGGCGGTCAATCGCCAGCTGCTCGGCGATGTCCACGTATTCGCAGCCGCCGTAGTAGCGCTTGCCCGGGTAGCCTTCAGCGTACTTGTTGGTCAGCTGGCTGCCCTGCGCTTCCATCACCGCCGGGCTGGTGTAGTTCTCGCTGGCGATCAGCTCGACGTGGTCTTCCTGGCGCTGGGTCTCAGCGGCGATGGCCTTGGCCAGTTCGGGATCGTAGGATTCGATGCGGACGTCACGCGGGAACATCGGGTACTCCAGCAGGCAGGGAAAGGGGATACGACTCAGCCCTCGATTGTAGCCCCGCACCGGCCTGCTGGGGCCGAAACAGACGGGGCCGGCATCCCCGAAGGAATCCGGCCCCGTATGGTTTCGATTGATGGTGTGGGCTCAGAGCCCTTTCCGTTGGAAAGGGATCCGACCCCGGCCGCGATCCTCAGCGCCCGCTGAGCACGTACTGGGCGATCACGCCGGTGGCGATGGCCACCAGCAGCATGTTGCCGCGGTCGTCGCGGATCCAGTGATGCCCGTACGGCGGGCGTCGCAGGTGGTAGCGCGGGTAGTCGTTCACCACGTAGACCGGGCCACGGTAGTAGTCGCGGTAGGGGGAACCGACCCGCCAGCCGTAGCCGCCATAGCGCGGCGGCGGCGGTGCCGGACGATAGACCACGCGCGGCGGCGCCGGGCGGTAGTAGCGGTCATGGTCGCGGTGCCACTCGCGGCGATCCTGGCGGTAGTCGCGCCGGGCCTCGCGGCGGTCGCGCTCCCAGTCACGGCGGTCCTGGCGCCACTCACGGCGATCCTCCCGCCACTCGCGGCGGTCATGGTCGCGACCGCGATGGTCATTGTCGGCGAAGGCCGGGGCCACGGCGCCCAGCGCCAGCACAGAGGCCACGGCGCCGGCCATTACTCGATTTATGCGCATGTCAGACCTCTGCTCGGGTGGGTGGTGAGCCCATATTGCCCACCCGATCTGAACCGTTTCCGGCTGGAAACGCTTCCCGCTGCGGGACTGTGACGGAGTATTCAGGCGATAGCCAGCCCGACGGCGCCACCCGGGCGCGGCCCGGAACCGGTTCCGGCTATAATTGGCGGTATTCCATTTCAGTCTGTGCCCACTGCCGCAACGGGATCTTCCCGTGACGGACCGGGCGCAGGGCCGCGCCTACGGAGACCGCATGTCCTCGCAATACATCTACACCATGAACCGCGTGTCCAAGGTGGTCCCGCCCAAGCGGCAGATCATCAAGGACATCTCGCTGTCCTTCTTCCCGGGCGCGAAGATCGGCCTGCTGGGCCTGAACGGCGCCGGCAAGTCCACCGTGCTGAAGATCATGGCCGGCGTGGACACCGATTTCGAGGGCGAAGCCCGCCCGCAGCCGGGCATCAAGGTCGGCTACCTGGCGCAGGAACCGGAGCTGGACCCGACCAAGACCGTGCGTGAAGCGGTGGAGGAAGGCGTGGGCGAAGTGCTGCAGGCCCAGGCCGCGCTGGAAGCGGTGTACGCCGCCTACGCCGAGGAAGGCGCCGACTTCGACGCGCTGGCCAAGGAACAGGAGCGCCTGGAGGCGATCCTGGCCGCCGGCGATGCGCACACCCTGGAAAACCAGCTGGACGTGGCGGCCGATGCGCTGCGCCTGCCGCCGTGGGATGCCATCGTCGGCAAGCTGTCCGGTGGTGAGAAGCGCCGCGTGGCGCTGTGCCGCCTGCTGCTGCAGAAGCCGGACATGCTGCTGCTGGACGAACCGACCAACCACCTCGACGCCGAGTCGGTGGAATGGCTGGAGCAGTTCCTGGCGCGCTACACCGGCACCGTGGTGGCCGTTACCCATGACCGCTACTTCCTGGACAACGCCGCCGAGTGGATCCTGGAACTGGACCGCGGCCGCGGCATTCCGTGGAAGGGCAACTACACCGACTGGCTGACCCAGAAGGACGAGCGCCTGAAGCAGGAAGACAACCAGGAAAAGGCTCGCCAGAAGGCGATCCAGAAGGAACTGGAGTGGTCGCGCCAGAACGCCAAGGGCGGCCGCACCAAGGGCAAGGCCCGTCTGGCCCGCCTGGAAGAGCTGCAGTCGGTCGATTACCAGAAGCGCAACGAGACCAATGAAATCTTCATCCCGCCGGGCGAGCGCCTGGGCAATGCGGTGATGGAGTTCAAGAACGTCTCCAAGAAGTTCGGCGACCGCCTGCTGTTCGACAACCTGAGCTTCCTGGTGCCGGCCGGCGCCATCGTCGGCATCATCGGCCCGAACGGTGCCGGTAAGTCGACCCTGTTCAAGATGATCACCGGCCAGGAAAAGCCGGATACCGGCGAGATCGTGGTCGGCCCGACCGTGAAGCTGTCCTACGTGGACCAGAGCCGCGACGCGCTGGAAGGCAACCACAACGTCTTCCAGGAAATCGCCGGCGGCCTGGACATCCTCAACATCAACGGCATCGAGATCCAGTCGCGCGCCTACATCGGCCGCTTCAACTTCAAGGGCCAGGACCAGCAGAAGATGGTCGGTTCGCTGTCCGGTGGTGAGCGTGGCCGCCTGCACATGGCCAAGACCCTGCTGCAGGGTGGCAACGTGCTGCTGCTCGACGAACCGTCCAACGACCTGGACATCGAAACGCTGCGTGCGCTGGAAGATGCGCTGCTGGAGTTCCCGGGCAACACCTTCGTCATTTCGCATGACCGCTGGTTCCTGGATCGCATCGCGACCCACATCCTGGCGTTCGAAGGCGACTCGCACGTGGAGTTCTTCCAGGGCAACTACCGCGAGTACGAAGAAGACAAGCGCCGCCGCATGGGCGACGACGCGGCGCCGAAGCGCCTGCGCTTCAAGGCGCTGAAGTAAGCCGCACCGCAGGAAACGAAAGGCCGCGCTCGCGCGGCCTTTCGTCTTTCAGGCCTTCCTGTCGCCAGTTTTTCAAGGTGTTTTCGCCGGTCGGAATTCAACCGCTGATGAACGTCCGAGCCCAAACAGGCGTGAAACCCTGTCGCAGTCTCGCTTTGCAATTCGTTGTATGTATTCACTCGCCCACATCGGTTTTCCTACGCGCCCGCTTCATCCCCCAACGCAGGAAACCGCAATGAAAACACTGATCATCACCACGGCAGCCCTGCTGCTGTCGGGCACCGCCACGGCCGCAACCACCGACTGGGAAGGCTACTACTTCGGCGTGCAGGCGTCGCACGGCGAAGGCCACAGCAAGGACCGCAGCAACGCCAACGCATCGGAGAAGAGCATCCGCGGCTTCACCGGCGGCGTGCAGGGCGGCCGCCGCTGGCAGTTCGACAACAACATCGTGGTGGGCCTGGAAGGTTCGCTGTCCTTCGGCAACGTCGCGCGCGACTGGAAGGACCGCGAGCAGCACCAGTACAGCCCGTACCACGGCAAGGATGCAGTGACCCGCGCAGGCGCCGTTGATGTGACGCTGGGCCGCGCGATGGGCCGCTGGCTGCCCTACGTCGGTGCCGGCGTGACGGTGGCCCGGCAGGAATTCACACTGGGCTGCGACAAGTCGCTAGTGGAGGCCACCAACGGCTGCCGCGTGGCCGAATTCGAGACCCGCGCCTCGCACGTGTCCACCGGCGCCCACGCCACGGCAGGCGTGCTGTACCGCTTCAACGACCGCCTCTCGGCCGGTGCCGAGTACCGCTACACCCACCTGGGTTCCAGCCCGGTGACCCTGGAAGATCCCAACTACCCGGCTGCGGCCCGTCGCAGCTTCCATACCGACTACAGCAGCGTTACGCTGAAGTTGAACTACCACTTCTAACCGCCTGGCGACGTACCCGCAGGTCCCCAGGGGCGGCAGGGTGTGCAGGCATGAGAGATCTGCGATGTCCCTGTTCGAGCGCCTGTTCCAGCTGCAGCAGCACGGCACCACCGTGCGCACCGAACTGCTGGCCGGTGTCACCACCTTCCTGACGATGTCCTACATCGTCTTCGTGAACCCCGAGATCCTCGGCACCACCGGCATGGATGCCGGCGCGGTGTTCGTGGCCACCTGCCTGGCCGCCGCGCTGGGTTCGGCGGTAATGGCGCTGGCCGCCAACTTCCCGGTGGGCATGGCGCCGGGCATGGGCCTGAACGCGTTCTTCGCCTTCACCGTGGTCGGCGCCGCCGGCCTGCCCTGGCAGCAGGCGCTCGGTGCGGTGTTCATTTCCGGCCTGGTGTTCCTGGTGCTGTCGCTGACCGGTGTGCGCGCATGGCTGGTGTCGGGCATTCCCTCATCGCTGCGCTCGGCCATCGTGGCCGGTATCGGCCTGTTCCTGGCGATCATCGCGCTGCAGAAGTCCGGCGTGATCGTCGGCAATGAAGACACGCTGGTGGCGCTGGGTCCGTTGAACACGGCGCCGCCGCTGCTGGCGCTGGCCGGCTTCCTGCTGATCGCGGTACTGGAAGCACGGCGCATCCGTGGTGCGATCCTGATCGGCATCCTGGCCGTGACCGGCGCGGGCTGGGCGCTGGGCGACGTGCAGTACCAGGGCCTGGTTTCGCTGCCGCCGAGCCTGGCCCCGACCTTCCTGCAGCTGGACCTGCCGGGCCTGCTGCACCATGACGGCGGCGCACCGATCGCCGTGCTGCTGCAGGTGGTGCTGGTGTTCGTGCTGGTGGAAGTGTTCGATGCCACCGGCACGCTGTATGGCGTGGTCGGCCGTGCCGGCCTGCTGAAGCTGCCGGGCGCGCAGAAGCGTTTCGGCCGCGCGCTGCTGGCCGACAGCACCGCGATTGTTGCAGGCTCGCTGCTTGGCACCAGCAGCACCACCGCCTTCGCTGAAAGCGCCTCTGGCGTGCAGGTGGGCGGCCGCACCGGCCTGACCGCTTTGGTGGTGTCGGCCCTGTTCCTGGCGGCACTGCTGTTCTCGCCGCTGGCAGCGATGGTGCCCAGCTATGCCACCGCACCGGCGCTGCTGTTCGTCGCCGGCCTGATGCTGCGCGAGCTGGTGGAAGTGGACTGGAGCGACCTGACCGAATCGGTGCCGGCGGCCCTGTGTGCGCTGGCGATGCCGTTCACCTACTCGATTGCCAACGGCCTGGCGTTCGGCTTCATCGCCTATGCCGCGCTGAAGGCCGGCACCGGGCGCTGGCGCGAAGTGCATCCGGCGGTGTGGCTGGTGGCGGTGCTGTTCACCCTGCGCTACGCGCTGGAATGACCGTTGAGTGGGGTCAGAGCCCATTGCGATGCAATGGGATCCGACCCCGCAGCACTGCAGCTACCAGCGCGGCTGCAGGCGGCCGTCGGCGGCGAAACGCCAGCGTCCTTCAGCCCAGCCCAAGCCGAACAGGGCCAGCATCTGCGAGTAATAGGCCGGTGCATCAGCACGCTGCTGTTCGGCGCTGGGCAGGCTGGCCCGCAGCGACTGCGCGTGCTCCGTGTCGCCCTGCGCGATCAGATACGGTAGCAGGGCCGCACGGAATCCGTAGTTGCCTTCGCCCTGCCCCTGGCCACTGCGGGTGTCGATCTTTTCCCACATCGGCGCACCACTGCGCAGGCGCTGCAGCGGCCCGGACAGGGCCGCCAGCTGCGTGCGGAACAACGGATCGCGCGGCGCGGTCATGCCTGCCCAGGTGTAGCAGCGGATCGCATCGTAGCCGCCGACC
Source organism: Stenotrophomonas maltophilia group sp. Smal32 (assembly GCF_030237085.1). NCBI lineage: Bacteria > Pseudomonadati > Pseudomonadota > Gammaproteobacteria > Lysobacterales > Lysobacteraceae > Stenotrophomonas > Stenotrophomonas maltophilia group sp. Smal32. The sequence continues at coordinate 23,083 of NZ_JASJSI010000002.1, read as the reverse complement.
GCACCGCGCACCGGATCGACGACGAAGCGATCGCCTTTCCACGCCGCCCAGTCCGGTGCGAACCCGTGCGGGCTGCTCTGCTGCAACAGCTGCACGCTGTTGCGCGCCAGTGCCTGCCACGGCCCACCGCGATCCTCCACCGCAAAGCGGCGCAGCAGCGGCAGTGGCAGATAACTGGGGTTGACACGCGTGGCGTCCCCTTCGACGAATCCCTGTGGGCCCGGCAACAGCATCGGGCCGAGCCCGGGCAGGTCCACGATCTCGCGTGCCCGCACCTGGGCGAGCATGCCCTCGGCGATGGCGTTCAGCGCGGGACGGCGCCACAGCCGCGCGCCTTCCAGCAGCGCATAGGCCAGCCAGAGATCGGAGTCCGAGGCCGGGTTGTCATCCAGTACCCGCCACGCTCCGGCGTCATCGCGTCCCCACAGCCAGGCCGGCAGGCGCTTGCCCATGTCGCCTTCGGCGAGGTTGTCCTGGGTCCAGCCCAGGATGCGGTCGAACAGCGCCTGGTCGTTGTCGACCAGGGCGAAGAACAAGGCATAGGACTGGCCTTCGGAGGTACTGCGCTGATCGTCCTGGCTGCGATCGATCATGCGTCCGTCGCGGCTCAGGCTGCTGTCGAGCAGTACCTGCCACGCCGGCCAGCGCGGTGCGGGCGCGGCCTGCGCACTGCACCAGCCAAGCAGCGGCAGCGTGGCGGCCGCCTGCAGCAGGCGACGTCGCCGCAGGTCAGCGGAATTCGCCATACGGCACCAGTGGCGATACGGGCAATGGCAGGTTTCCCTGCCACGGTTCGAAGGTGTAGCGCAGGTAGAGCTGGAACGAATTCGGCGAGAAATCGCGGCTGCGCTGCAGCGTGCCGGCGGCACCCAGCACGAAGTGGTCGCCCAGGCGGCGCTCGACCGCACCATACAGGCGGTAGCCGGTGCCGGTGCTGCTGCTGTCGCCGGTGTACAGGCCGGCCTCGTCCAGCTGCAGGGGGCCATACTGCGGCTCGAGCTGTGCAATCACGCGCTCGATCAATGCCTGGTCGGGGAAACGGCTGATCGACGAGGTACGCGCACTGGACACACTTACCGAGCCATCCAGGCGCAGCGACCACACGTCGTTGCGCCAGGCGAAGCTGACCGGCAGGCTCAGCGACGCATAGCGCTGCGGGCTGTAGTAGCCGCCCTGGCCCAGCGAGTAACCGCCCAGGTCCTTCTGGTAGCGCCAGTACATCGCGGTGGTGCCCACATCCAGCCGCATGTCGGGGCGCTGGATCAGCTTGTGGTACCAGCCCACCATCGCGCGTGCACGGGTATTGTCGGCCACGTTGTGGCCGGTCAGCCGATGCCAGCTCCAGTTCGACCACACGCCATCGCGGCCACCCTGGTCGTAGCCGAGGCTGAAGGTCACGCCGTTGGCGGTGACGCCGCCCCAGCTGATGCCACTGCGCGGATCAACCGCACCGGCCTGCGACAGCAGCGAATTGGTCATTGGCCGCCGCGACACCGTGGCGCCCCAGCCGAAGCGCCCGAGGTCACCATTGAGGGTGATACCGCCAAGCCAGTTGCCGACCACGTAGTTGGACGGGGTGTGGCCGATATCGAAGTTCCAGCGGTCATCCAGGGTGCGCCAGCCCACGGCGAAGCCGGCGCCGGAGGTGCGCCGCTGGTGCACGAAACGGGTGCAACCCGGTGCGCGCAGGCGGCTGTTGTCAGCCTGCAGCAGATCCAGGTCGCAGCTACCGAAATCCTCGTCGTAGGCCCCGTTCCCGTCGGTCTGGAAGCGGCCGGCATCGAAGCTCACCTGCTCGATGCGCGCCCAGCCCAGGCCACCGGCGAACGGCGCGTCGAGATGCGCGATGCGGGTATCGCGCGACAGCCGCGAAATACCCGGGGTTCCGTCGCTACGGCGCCCGGTGTCCTGCATCACCGTCAGGGTGGGATTCTCCTGCTGGTACAGGGTCTCCACGTCGCTGCGCAGGCTGCGCCGCAACCAGTCATCGCCGGCCGTCTCGCGGCTGGCCAGGGTCAGCGCGCGGTTGTCGCGCGGCGCGGCCTGGCTGGGGGCCAACAGGCCGTTGTCGGCCATCGCCTGCGCATACATGTCCAGCGCCTGCTGTGGATCATCGCGGCGCACCAGCCGTGCCGCATCACGCCAGGATTGTGCGTCGGGCCCGGTCTTGCGCGCCAGCAGCGCGCGCAGGATCGCCAGCGCCTTCGTGTCCTCGCGCAGGTCGGTCCAGATCGTGGCGAGCTGGCGCTGCTGGCCGATCTCGGCATCGTCCACTGCTGGCGGTGCGTCGTGCATCTGGCGGCGTGCGCTGGCCAGATCGCCGGTGCCGATCCAGGCCTGTACCTGGCCCAGCTGCGCATCCACGTTGCCCGGCTGTGCAGCAAGCACGCGCTGGTAGTAGTGCAGCGCCTGCGCGTGGTCGCCGCGCAGGCGCGCCCATTCGGCCATCAGCAGATCGTTGTCGGTGCTGGGCGGTTGCTGCTGCAGCAGCGCGATGGCTTCGGCCTCCCTGCCCTGCGCACGCAGATCCCACAGATGATCGACCAGCTGCTGCCGCTGCAGGCGCGCCGACAGCGCGCGGATGTCATCGTCCCACTGCGCCTGCGGCAGCGCATCGAGCACCGCCAGCGCCTGCGGCAGCCGATCGGATCCCGACAGATAGAGCGCCTGCGCGTAGCGCGCTTCGGCACTGTCGTTGTGCGTGGCCATGTCGGCCACCACCGCGTCGGCTTCGTCCTGCCGGCCGGCGGCGCGCAGCTCGTTGCCCAGCGCATAGGCCAGCCATGCATCGCCCGGCAGTTCGCCGCGCAGCTGCTGTCCCAGCGTGATCGCAGTGCCTGCATCCCCGGCAGCCAGCGCCTGCTCGCGACGCTCACGCAAGCGACTGATCTGCAGCTGGCGCAGGTCTTCGGCATACAACCTGCGCTGGGCAGCGGGCAATGCGTTGATGAAGGCTTCCAGCCGTTGAGGATCGGTGCGGCCGTACAGCTGCACCAGCTTGCGGATCACGTTGGCATCGTTGGGGGCCATCCGCCGGGCAACCTGCAACTGGCGTTCGGCCGCGGCGTCATCACCACGGGCCACGGCCACGTCGACCAGGCCCAGTGCAGCATTGACGTCGCGGGGCTGCTGGCGACGCGCCTGCGCATACAGGCGCTCGGCTTCGTCCAGCCGGCCGGCCGCCAGCGCCGCGTCGGCCTGGTCCAGCTGCAGCCAGTAGCGGGTGCTGGCGATCAGGTCACGCCACTTGTCGTTGCTGTCACCGGCCGGGGTGGCCTGCACCGCACGCTGGAAATAGTTGATGGCCTGCTCGCGGCGGCCCTGGCGCATCAGCGCCATGCCCAGCCCCCCCAGCAGGTCGGGCTCGCGAGGATAACCGCGCAGGGCCTGCAGGAAGGCGCGCTCGGCCTCTTCATTGCGGCCTGCATCGAGCAACTGCTGGCCACGCAGACCGGCGCGCCACGCCGGGTCGCTGACCCGCTTGTGCTGGTCGGTGTAGCGCTCGCGCACCAACGCGATGTCGGCGAACGTCGGGTTGCGGGTGATGAAGTCCTGCAGCCTGCGTACGCTGCGGTCATCGGCCGGCTGATCCTTCAGGTAGGCCCACTCGGCGTCCGCCGCCATGCCGCGCGCTTCCGGATTGCGCCCCATGCGCTGCAGCGCGGCCAGCGCCTCGGCATCGCGGCCGGCCGCGAACAGCATCTGCGACAGCGCCTGCAGCAACGGCACATTGCCCGGATAGCTGCGGTCCAGTTCGCTCAGCGCACGGATCGCCTGTGTACGCCCATCCGCCTGGGCGCCGCGCAGGCGCCAGTACTCCAGGCCCAGCTGCAGGCCGGGCGGGTCATCGTTGAACAGGCGCCGGTAGATCGCCAGCGCTTCGGCGCTGCGACCACCGGCAGCGAACAGACGCGCCTGCTGCAGGTCCTGCTGCAGGTCACCACGGTAGGCCTGCCAGAGGCGTTCGCCGGCGGCCAGTTCACGGGTACCCGCGCCGATCTCGCGCAGGCGCTTCAGGGTCGCCTCGGCATCCTGCAGCTTCTGCTGCGACAACTGCACTTCCAGGATCGCCACCAGCGTGCCGCGATCATCCGGTGCCAGCATGCGCAGCCGCGCCAGCGCGTCTTCGATCAGGCTCTGGCGACCGGTGGCCTCACCGATGCGCACCTGCTGCAGCAACCACTGGCGCTGCTCGGCGACGGTTCCGCCCGGTGTATCGGACAAGGTCTGCGCCGCGCATGGCCCGGCACCGGCCAGTCCCAACAGGACCAGGCCGGAAGCGGTGACCAGCGGATGCCGAGTGCGTGCCATCAGTGCCCCGGGTCCAGGCGCTTGGCCGCAACCCAGCGCAGCGTGCGCCACAACAGGAAGGCGACCATCAGCACCACCAGCGTGGCCAGCACCGCCAGCAGTGCCGGGTGGTCGGCCAGGTGGTACCACAGCAGCAGCCACCACGGCAGCGCGCCGACGTAGTAGTGATCGCCGACGAACTGGCTGTGGATGCCCGAGGTACGCAGGATCGCCACCGAACCGGCGATGGCTTCGCGCTTGCCGGTATCGCTGAGTGCATCGTCGAGCAGGCCGTAGTCGGCGGCGTTGCTGGCGGCCAGCGAAACGATGCTGCGCTGCGCATGCCTCGGCGACTGCATGCCGATGATCGCGGCGAACGGCGCCTGCGCGCTCACTGCCACTTCGGTCACCGCCGGGTCGCCATCGCGGCTGCCACGGCGCGCCTGTTCCATCGCCTGCTGCGGCGACGGCGACTGGCCGTTGAGCAGACGTGCGCGCTGGTCGTCGATCAGCAGCGACAGCTGCTGGCTGCCGCGCAATTCGGCAGGCAGGGCGCCCAGCATCAGCAGGTCCGCATCCAGCGCGCTGGCCTGCTTCCAGTCATCGGACAGGCGCAGGCCATAGGCCGGGTAGCCGCTCTGCACGCCCAGCCCACCGATCAGGTTCAACAGCAGGCTGACCTGTGCTTCGCTGGCGCCGGGCGGCACCAGCACGACCGTCTCGGACAGATCGGCCATGCGGGTGAAGGGGAAACCGCTGAGTGCGAACGCGGACAGGTCCGGCAGGCCCATGTAGTGATGGAACCCGGAGAAGTCGATGGTCGAGTCTTCCTCGATGGCTGCCTGCAGGTTGGGCGGCAGCACGGTCTGGCAATGATCGCGCTGTGCACTTCCCATCACGCTGGCGAAGTTGAAATCAAAGCGCAGCTGGTTGCGGTCGCCCAGCTTGAGCGCCGGAATCAACAGGCGCCCGTCATCGGCACCGGCATCGCCGGCCAGCACCGGCAGGCGGATTTCCTCCAGGCCCTGCTTGCCGTTGCGGCGCACCAGCGGGAAGCTGGAGATGAACTGGTCGTTGATTGCAACGCCCAGCCGCGACTCATCGCTGCCGAACGGCGGCGTGTAGCGGTAGCGCAGGTTCAGCGGAATGCCCTGGTTGCGCCAGATGAACAGGTCCGGCGGCAGGTTGAGGTTGACCGTGATCGGCTGCGGCGACACGCCGTTGGCGTGCAGCTGCTGCGGATAGTCGAGTAGTTCGGCCAGGCGCACGGCGCGGTCGGTACGCACCCAGTTCGGTGCGTCGTACGGCTTGCGCGGGGCCAGCGGCTTGATCTCGTCGACGCTGACCTGACGGCCGCGGAACAGCACGTTGCCGGCCGCCATCGCGGCCACCGCCTTCTGCAGATCCTCATCGTTGCGGCCCAGCACCAGCAGCAGCTTGCGCTGCGGATCCTCCGGCAGCGACATCAGTTCGATCATCGGGCCCTTCACTGGGGCATGGTTGGCGATCACCGGCGGGAACCTGCCGTTGACCGCCAGCACCACCGCGTGGCCCTTGTCCGGCAGCGCACCGAAGCTGACCGGGAAACGCGCCTGGCGCCACCAGCCGGACAGGCTGCCGAAGTACGAGGACATCACCGCCGCCGCGCGCTGCTGCGCCAGGCTCGGTGCGGCGGCGAACACCACCGGCAGTTCCAGGCGTGCGGTATCGCGCGGGTCGAAGAACGGCAGCGGGAAGTTGGCCAGGTCGTCCTGCATCGCCAGTGGCTGGCCACCCAGGCGCAGCGTGCTGTTGCTGGACAGGTTGACCCACAGCGAGCTGTGCGTCGGCTCTTCGCAGATGTCGGTGTAGTGACCGACGAACTCCAGGCGGACCTGGTTGAAATCGGCGATCAGGCGTGCGTCCAGCGGCAGCTTGGCCTGCACCGGGCGGCCGAGCTGGTCGTTGCTGATCGGCACCACGCCCATCATCGCGTCGTTGAGGTAGACCCGCAGGTGCGACAGGGTCGGGAGCAGCGATGGTGAAGGCGTGAAGCTCAGATCCAGTTCCGCATCGCGGACCAGGCGGTCACGGCGCACCTGGAACTCGAAGGTGGTGGCATTGCGCACCCCCGACAGCAGCGTGTCCTGGCGACGCCCCAGCTGCGCGAAGGTGTTCTGCCGCTGCCAGGGCCAGGCGCTGCCCGCCCAGGTCTGCGCCAGCGCGGGCTCGGTACCGGCGGCAGGCGTGGTGGCGGGTGCGGCCGGCACGCTCGGCATCGGTGGCGCGGCAGGCGCCGTGGTGGGAGGAGTGGCCGATGCCGGGGCAGGCGCGCTGTTGCCTGACGCCACGGGCAGGGCCAGCAGGGGCAGCAGCAGCCAACGCAGAGAGGACGGAAGGGTCATGGACGAAGCCCTGGATCAGCGGCTGGGTCAGCCGGGTGGGAAGGAAGCGGACGTTGCGGAGCAAAACTGGCCAGCCATCGCAGCAGGCGACGGTTCCAGTGTGCCGGGCGGTCAAGGTCGAACGGTGCGAAATCACCCATCCGCCGATAGCCACGCCAGCCCAGGACCAGCACGCTCCACAGGCTGCGCGGCAGGCTCTTGGGTTGGTAACCGGCGTGCCAGTCGAGCCAGGCATCGGCGCGGGCGAAGGTGCACTGGGCGAACTCGACGCGCTGGCGTTCGTTCTCGAACAGCAGCAGCAGGCCCAGTCGCTGGCCGACCGTGCGCTGCACGCGCGCCGGGAACGCGAACTCGCGGCGGCCGCGCCCCAGCAGCACCTGCACGCGCTGGCCTTCGGCCAGTTGTGCGTCTTCGCCGAGCTCGACGCCCACGCCATCGTTGGAGTAATCCTGAAGCACGCCGCGCAGGCGGCGGCCATCGGGTACCTGCAGCGCCATCGGCAGGTGGGTGGTGACGCGATGCGTGCGCCGCACCTGCTGCACTTCAGCGGCCACCGCCAGCGCCCCACCGATGATCAGCAGGTTGTACAGCACCCACAGCGAACTGACGACCACCGTGCCGCGTTCGTCGAGCGGCCCATGCATGAAGCGCCACACGGCAAAGCACAGGCCCAGCACGTTCAGCAGCGCCAGCACCAGGTAGGGCTGCGCTACGCGCCAGTCGAAACGATCACCGGCCTGGGTACCGCCCTTGTCGGTGACGTTGAACTTGCCACGGCCCGGGCTGAACAGCGCCACGGTGGTGGGCCGTGCGATGTACCAGGCCAGCACGGTCTCGTACACCTCACCCCAGAACGGTCGCCGGTACTTGCCCTGGATTCGCGCGTTGGTAAGGCTGGCGTGGGCCATGTGCGGCACCACGAACAGCAGGATGGCCAGTGCCGGTGCGTAGATGATGTAGACGTGCAGCAGCAGGAACGCCAGCGGCGCGGTGAGGAACACCAGGCGCGGAATGCCGGCCAGGAAATGCAGCATCGCGTTGGCGTAGCAGAAGCGCTGGAACAAGCTCAGGCCCTTGCCCAGCAGCGGGTTGTCGATGCGGAAGATCTGCACCATGCCGCGTGCCCAGCGGATGCGCTGGTTGACGTGCGCGCCGAGGCTGTCGGTGGCCAGGCCGGCCGCCTGCGGAATGCGCAGGTAGGCCGAGTTCCAGCCGTTGCGATGCAGGCGCAGCGCGGTGTGCGCATCTTCGGTGACGGTCTCGGTGGCAAACCCGCCGATGGCATCGATGGCCTCGCGCCGCAGTACCGCGCAGGAGCCGCAGAAGAACGCCGCGTTCCATAGGTCGTTGCCGTCCTGCACCAGACCGTAGAACAGCTCGCCTTCGTTGGGGTCGCTGCGGAACACCTGCAGGTTGCGTTCGAACGGATCGGCCGAGAAGAAGTGGTGCGGGGTCTGCACCAGCGCCAGTTTCGGGTCGCGCAGGAACCAACCGCAGGTGATCTGCAGGAACGAACGCACCGGCAGGTGATCGCTGTCGAAGATGGCCACCAGCTCACCATCGATCAGGGTCAACGCATGGTTGAGATTGCCGGCCTTGGCATGGCGGTTGTCGGCGCGGGTGATGTAGTTGACCCCGGCACGCTCGGCGAATGCGCGGAATTCTTCGCGCTTGCCATCATCGAGGATATGGATGCGCAGCTTGTCGGCCGGCCAGTCCAGGCCCATTGCTGCGTACACGGTGTGCCTCACCAGCGCCAGGTCTTCGTTGTAGGTGGGAATCAGCACATCCACCGTCGGCCACTGGCGGATATCGGCCGGCAACGGCGCCGGACGGCGACGCAGCGGCCAGGCCACCTGCACGTAGCCCAGCATCAGCACCAGCCACGAATAGGTTTCCGCCGCCAGCAGCACCACGCCACAGACCAGGTCGAAGGTGCTGTTCCAGTTCAGCGTGGCGGTGTAGCGCCACCACAGGTAACGGCAGGACACGGTGATCGACAGCACCACCAGCACCAGCGTCGCATAGCGCCCCTGCATGCGCCGCACCAGCAGCGCGATGGCCCACAGCAGTGCAACGAACACGAACTGTGCGAGATAGGTGAACGGCTGGGTGATGCACAGCGCCGCCAGCCCCAGCGTGGCCAACCCGACCAGCAGGGTCAGCAGGTGCCGCGAACGTGGCGACAGGCTGCCCACCTTCCGGCCGAACCAGGCCGCCACGCGGCTGTTCCAGAATTCACTGGGCGCATCGCGCATGGCGCGCAGATAGCGCAGGCGGCCGCGACCGGCCGCGCCACGCAGTTCGGCAATGCGTTCGCGCCGGGCCTGGGCCAACCGCTGCCGCCTCAGCGAAGGCTGCGGTACCAACCGCACCACCGACAGCCACATGGCCTGGATCAGTAACCGCAACGGATCGCCCGGGCGCCAGCGACGGTCGCCCTGGATCTGCGGGAAGGCGTTGCGCAGGCGCGGGGCCTGTGCCTGCCACGCCGGCCCTTCCAGGCGCAGGAACGCCCAGCCCACGCATTGCAGCAGCCACAGCATTGCCCGCGTCGGCCAGGACGCATGCACCCGCTCACGCAGGCGTCCCCAGTCCAGGTAATAGACGCGGGCACCCATCAGCGTCCTCCCGCCGCGGCCTGGCGCCGTGCGGCCTCCGCCAGGCACCACAGCACCAAGCCATCCACATCGGCAGCAGCCAGCGAATCGGTCGCATAGCGGCCCAGTGGCTGCTTGCTGGCCAATGCGGACGGCACCCGCGCATCCTCGTGCAGCGGCTGCGGCACCAGCCGCGCCCCGTGCGCGTGCAGCCACAGCTGCATCAGGTCGCGCTGCACCGGAATGACCGGGTCATAGCGGTTGGCCAGCAGCAGGCGAGTGTCATCCGGCTGTCGTTGCAGGAACACATGGCTGACCGGATCGACACAGGCCAGGCGCAGCGGCAGCGTGCAGCGCGCGTGCTGGTTGATGGCCGCAGCGTGCGCCGGCAGGCGCTGCGGCAGGTCGAACAGGATCCAGTCGAACTGGGCCTCCAGCAGCGGAATGCGTTCGGCCCAGGTGGCCGGTGCCTGCTGCAGCTGCTGTTCGATGTGCATCGCGGCCCCGGCGTCGACACGACCGTAGGGCAGCACCGCGAGTCCTGCTGCGACGGCGTAGGCGGCATCACGCCAATCCGTACCGTCCAGCTGCGCGCGCGCCCAACCGTTGTCCACGTCGGCAGGCAGGCCCAGGTGCAGGCCGAGCATCTGGTCCGGGCTGCATTCGACCAGCAGCACACGCTGCCCCTGGGCGTGCAGGCCCTGGCCCAGCGCGGCAAGCACCGTAGTGACGCCGGTTCCGCCATGGATGCCCTGCAGCGACAACACGGTGCTCATCGGCGCGGCTCCAGTTCGGCCAGCAACGGCCAGCGCGCCAGCGCCCGTGCACGTTCCTGCTGGGCCGAGAAGTCCACGTAGGGCAAGCCCGGCATGTCCAGGCTGCGGCGCAGCAGGTCGATGTCATCCTCTTCCACGGACAGTGTGACCGGCACGGCAAGAATGTCGGCAGGCATCAGCGCGCCTCCTCCGGGTAGGGGCTCCAGGTCTGGCTGCCCTGCAGCTGCAGCCAGGGCTTGCCGGCGTACTCGATGACCTTGGCGCCTTCGTTCTCCGATACCGACGGTGTCTGCGGCAACCCCTTCAGCAGGCTGTCCCAGTTGCGCTCGCTCGGCGGCGACTGGGCATTGAGCGCGTACACACGCGACACCAGCTCGGACACCGCCAGGTAGCTGCTCGGTTCGGGCACATGACGTGGGCCGCCGGCCGCCGGCGCGCCCATGCCGATCAGCTTCACGCCCACCGGCACGTGGGTGATCGATGGACTGGGAATCTCACGCATGCCCGGAATCTGCATGCGGTCGCCATGCAGGGCCGCGCCATGCTCAGGCACCACCACGATCATCGCGCGGCGGCCACTCTTCTCCACCGCATCGACGAAACCGGCCATGTCACCCAGCACCATTTCCGCACGTGCCTTGTAGTCGGCGGCATTCGAACGGCCATCGGCGCCGACGATGCGGTTGCCATCGTGCAGCGAGATCGTGTTGTAGAACAGCGCCACCTGCTGGCTGGTCCCGGCCAGCCGCTGTTTCCACCACGCCATCAGCACATCACCATCGCGGCGCAGCGGTGACTTGTCGAACGCCACCAGCGCTTTAGGAAACGCGCTGATGTCCATCGGCTGCGCCTGCAGCCCACCGTACTGGTGCAGTTCACCGATGAAGTCGTCGAAGTGACCGTCATGGTTCATCGCCAGCTCGCTCTGGAAGCCTAGATGCTGCAGGTCCGAGAACAGCTGGCACTCGGCCGGCACCGGATCGAACAGCGCGGTGTGCGAGGTCTGGCCACAACTGGCGCGCAGCAGGCGGATCGCTGCTGGGCCGCTGTAGGCGGTTGCCGAGTTGAAGTCGTCGAACACCACGTCCATGTGGTCGAGCAGGTTGTTCTGGCGCAGCCCCACTTCATCCAGATCGCTCCATGCCAGCGAGCAGATGTTGAGGATGATGACGTCGAACGGCGCGCCGCTGCCCGGCGCGGGGAAGCTGGTCTTGAGGCTGGCCTGCTGCTGGTAGAAGCTGGCCAGCCATGCATTGAGCGTCTCGTTGTTGGCCGGCGGCAGGCCGCCACCTGAGGTGCCTCCGGTGCTGGCGGTGGCTGCGGTGGCGGTACCCTGCCCCCAGTTCCAGCCCGCCGGCATCGGTATCGCCATCACGGCCAGGCCAAGCATGCCCAGCACGCTCAGGGTAGTGATGCGCAGCCACGGCTTGAGCAGCACGTAGGCCAGCACCAGCATCACCAGTACCGCCACCATCTGCCAGTTGATGAAGCGCTGGGCCAGTTCAAGCCAATAGTCGGCCGAGAAGTCCAGCACGCCCGGCTGCACCAGCAGGCGCCGGAACGGCGGCCACCAGGTGTCCTGGTAGTACAGCGCGACGCCCACCGGTACCGCGACGACGGTGCGCGCGATGCGTGCCCAGCGCCAGCGCAGCGGAATCAGCAGCGCGCCCAGGAACAGCAGGTTGGGCAGGATCTTCAGATCCAGCGCGCCCATCCAGGCCAGTACCACCTTGGACAGGAAGTACAGGTTCCAGCCACGCAGGTCGGCCCAGGCGAAGGGAGATGCGGGTGCCATCTGCGGACTCATGCAGCCCTCCGCGGCGCACGCTGGCGTACACCGGCGCGGCGCAGATGGCGGGGTGGCAGCCAGCGTGCGGCACGGCGGCGCAGCCCGCGCCACAGCGTGCCGAGCATGGCTCCGAAGGGAATCATCACCAGCGCGCAGGCGACGATCAGGGTCCAGAGTTGCTGGTCGGTGGTCATGCGCGATCTCCCAGCCGCAGCGGCTTCGGGGCGGTGAAAACAGGCGCCTCGAGCGCCGGGGCCACAGCCGGCAGGGCCGCAGGTGCTTCGGGCAGCACCTCGGCCTCAGGATCACTGCCGTGGGCATTCATCGCTGCAATGTCATATTCGGCCAGGCGCTGGTAGCCATCGAACAGCTCGCGCCAGGGCAGGCGGAACAGATTGCCCAGGGCCTGCTCGACCGCATCACGCCGGCAACCAAACAGGAACAGGCGCACCTGCCCGCGGTAGACACAGGCCAGATCGCCCTGGCGGCGGATGCGCAGCTGCTGCAGGGTCTGCTCGGCACGCAGGCCGGCCACCGGCTGCAGCGCCAGCACGGCGCTTTCCACCGCACTACCGTCCTGGTCGATGCGATCACCTGCGATCTGGCGGAAGCGTGCGGCGTTGACCAGGCCACTCACCGATGGTGGCCGATGCGCACGGATCAACGGCTCCGGATCCTCAGCCAGCTGGCCCTGCCAACGCTGCCGCTGCACGGTTTCCAGCAGGGTCAGCAGTCGCGGCAAGGGCGTCGCTGACGGCACCACCAGGCTGCAACCGCACTGCATCAGCAGCCGCTCATCGGCGTAGCGCAGGCAGGGCTGCAGCTCGCGCACCACCAGCTTCAGCGCATTGCCACGTTCTCGGCGCAGGCGGTGCAGCAGGCGGGCCAGTGCATCCACCTTGGCATTCTCGTCGATGGCCAGCACCACGGTGGCCTCGCGCGCCTGCAGCGCGGCCGGCAGCAATCCGGCCCAGCCGTCATACAGGCGCCAGGCCGCCGACAACGGCGGCGCACCTTCCAGCACTTCGGCCTGGGCCAGGAAGACATCGCGGTCGCTGCCACTGGTCGCATCGATCCCAGTCTCGGCGGCACCGGCCTCGGCCAGGTGGCGCAGCCCGCAGCTTTCCTGCTCGACGCCGAACGATCGCTGGGCCACCACGCCATGGCTGTTGGACCAGTAATGCAGCAGCAGCTGCAGGGCACCACGATGCGGATGCAGCTGGGCCACACCGGCGCAGATCCGGTTCAATGCCAACAGGCGCGGGGCCAGGGTCGCCACTTCGCCGTGGCACAGCAACAGCAGCACCTGCTGCGCCTGCACGGCACATTCCTGCAGCTGCTGGCACCAGCGCGCCAGCCGGGCATCATCCCAGCCGTCCAGCGCCGCCACCGGAAACTGCACCAGGCTGAGCCGGGTGCGCGCCGAGGCGGTGCGCGGCAGATCGCCGGTCAGCCCGCGCAGCGCCTGCTGCATGCCATGGTGCGAACGCTGGAACAGCCGCAGGCGGGCCGGCCCCTGGTCGGCAGCCAGCAGCGCCAGCATCGATTCGGCCCCCCGCCCCAGCGTGACCAGCACGGCTTCATCCAGTGCCTCGGCCGTGGCCAGCACGCCGGCACCGAGCAGGTCCGTCGGCGCGCTGCCGGCGGCCACCACCCAGTACAGGCCTCCGCTGCGCATCTCGACGAACTCGGCGGGCAATCCGGCAATGGCAAGGTGGGTCGCAGGCACGCCGGATCCTTTCATTGCCCCTCAACCGGGCGGAAAGCCCGGCAGTGGAGGCGCTGCGGTGAAAAGGAGGTCACTTTCATGACGTACATCACATTCATGTTTCTGTACGGCAATGATAGCCCTGATCTTCACGTTTGCGGGATCAAGACGCAGTCAACGCCGCCCGCGGAACGGGCGACGTGAGGCTCGAAACTCAGCAATGGAAAGCGCGTACTACTCGTACTGGATCGTGAACGTCGCCTGCCCGTTGGCGGTGCCGGCACCGACGGTGCCGGCCTGGGTCTGCACATAGCGGGCCCGCAGCGGCAGGCTCATGACACTGGTACCGGTGGTGGTGGTGCCGACACTGATGGTCTGGCCGAAGCGCACTTCGCGCTCGCTGCTGCCGTCGCGCTGGACCATCTGGATGCCGATGCGGGTAGCGCTGTTGGTGGCTGCGCTCAGCTTCAGCACGCCGGGCATGTTCGAGCTGTCCTGATCGGCATCCAGGCGGATGCCGATCTTGCTCTGGTATGCGGCCACGTTGCTGCCCTGGCAGTTCAGGCGGATCTCGAAGTCACGGTCGACCGCGCGCGAGCCGACGCCGGTGAAGGTGGTGTTGGCCACGCTGCCGAAATCGACCGCGATGTTGCGGCTGCCGGCCTGCACTTCGCAGGTCGGGCTGACCACGGTGGTGCCCGAGCCCCTGAAGGTCGAGGTCAGTACCGGGCGGCTGGGACCATCACCATCGAAGTAATAGGTGGTGAAGCGGCCATTGGGTGCGATCACCCCCGAACCGGTCTGCGTGGCGGTCTTGATCAGCTGGATGCGGAACTGGCCACCGATCAGCGAGATGGTGGAGTTGGCACCGAAGTTGATGGAATGCGGGTAGTAGGTCTGGATCGCGCCGGAGTCGCGGAACAGTCGAATACCTACGCCAGCAACACCGGTCTCGTAGACGTTGGCAAAGCCGGCCACTGGCCGCTTCTGCGGGGCATTGACATACTCGCCGGTCGAGCTGCCGCCATACCAATAGTCGCAGCGGGCGACGCTGTTCTGCTGGTTGATCGGCACGCTGATTTCCTTGATCACGCCACCCACCGGGGTGCTGGGCAGGATCACGATCTGCCCCATGTCCATCTGCACGTCCTGCGCAACGAAACCATTGATCTGGATGCGGCAGGCTGCGCTGGCCTGCTGCGCCAACAGAACACCGCCCAGCAGCGCCATTGCAGCCAGCACCTTGCGGCCACGGGAAGAAATCATCGGCATGCTGCCTCCAGCGGGATGAAGCCGGTCTTGGACGCATCGGCGTCCGCCGGAACCTGGTAATCGACGGTGCAGCGCTGATCGGCGCCCGCGCCCCACTCCACCAGCAGGCGGCCCTGGTTCTTTTCACTGCGCACGTACAGGCGGCCGCCCTGGCTGACCATGCCCACCGGCTGGCCCTGCTCGTCCTTGACCTGTGCACCGAACGGCATGCTGCGGCCATCGGGGTTGCGTACCTGGATCAGCAGCGCGTTGCCCTTGCGGGTATCAAAGCGCAGGTAGCTGATGGCACCGGCGAACGGTGCGATCGCCTGGCTGGTGCTCTCCAGTTCGACGTCGTGGGCCATGCCCTGCGGGTCGAGGGTGACGGTGTTGAGGCGGTACGGCGACACGTACGGGACCACCGCGTAGCCGCGGCCATCGACACGCAGGCCCGGGGCGTTGCTGACGATGGCATCGCGTGCGCCCGGCGCTTCCACCAGCACCATGGTGTCGCCACGCTGCGGGGTGAAGGTGAAGCCGCCTGGATGCACGACCACGCTGCCGTTGGCACCGACCGAGGCCTGGCGGAAATCACGCGAGTGGCTGTAGGTGGCGTTCAATGCGGAATAGCGGCTGCGGTACTCGACGTTGCCGACCGCGGTGGTGCCACCCTCGCGCGAGTCGGACAGGGCGGCGCCATAGCTGAAGTTGTTGTCGACGCCGGCCGAACCGGTGATGCCGACGCGGCTGTTGTCGTAGCCACCGCGATCGCGCACGCCGAGGTCGGCGCTGAACGATACCGGGTGGGTACCACGGCCCAGCGGCACGCTCATCGACAGCAGGTACTGGGTATCGGAACGGCCCAGAACGCCCTCTTCGGTACGCAGCGCAGAGAAGCCATAGTTCACTGAGCGCCAGGCGTTGTTGTAGCCGACCTGGTACTGCTTGGAGGTGCCGGGGCGATCGTAGAAGTCGCGCACCGAACCGGTCAGGTAGAGCGCGCCGCCGCGACGACCCAGCGGCTGGTTCAGCGTCACCTGGAACTGGCTGCGCTGGCGGCCGCGGGTGGTCGGATCGATGCCACGCTTGTCCGAATCACGACCGTACAGTGCGTCCTGCAGGCTGTAGAAGCCTTCAGTCGAATAGCGGTAGGCGGCCAGGGTCAGGTTGGTCCCGGTCTCGCCGATCATGTTGCTGTAGCTCAGGCGCACGCTGGCACCGGTGTGGTTGCCGTAGTGATCGAACGAGGTACGCGCATGGGTGACGTCGGCGGCGAACGCGCCGACCGGCGTGGACAGGCCAACGCCGTACAGCAGCGACAGGTAGCCGTCACTCAGTGCGCTGCCGCCGTACAGGGTCAGCTGGTTGCCGATACCACGCTGGTAGGTGCCCTGCACCAGCCACGGCTCATCGGCCAGCAGCTTGTTGCGCACCTGGCCGGCGGTCAGCGAGTAACGCGACACGCCTTCGCGCAGCATCTGCGGCACCGAACCGAACGGCACCTTGAACTCGCGGCGACGGCCATCGGCCTCTATCACGCTCACTTCCAGGTCGCCGCCGTAGCCGGTCGGGTACAGGTCATCGATGACAAAGCTGCCCGGCGATACGGTCGAGGAATAGATCAGCTGCTGGTTCTGGCGTACTTCGATGCGCGCGTTGGTCTCGGCGATGCCGCGCACGACCGGCGCGTAACCGCGCAGCGAATCGGGCAGCATGCGGTCGTCGCTGGCCAGGCTGGCACCGCGGTAACCGATCGAGTCGAACAGCTCGCCGGTGGTGTAGGCCTCACCGATGGTGAGCATGCCGCGCACCTGCGGGATGCCGCGCTGGGCGTAGGTCGCGATGCTCTGCCAATGACGGCCGTCGCCCTCGGACCAGGTCAGGTTCGAATCGTGGCGGAACTGCCAGCCGCCCAGGTTGAGGCCAGCGTTGAGGCCCAGGTAGGCACTGCGGTTGCGCTGGCCGCCTTCGACGCGGCTGTCGCTGTCGATGGCATTGAAGCTGTAGCCGACGAAGCCGGCATTGATGCCGCGGTCCCACAGCGACGGATTGACGTAGCCGCGCGCCTCGCGGCGCAGGAACACCTGCGGGATGCTGAGGTCGTAGCGCAGGTTGCCACTGTCATAGATGCCATAGGCATTGGCCATGCGCTGCTGCACCGGCACGCAGCTGGTCGTGTCGGTCGGCACGGACGGGTCCTGCTGCAGCAGCACAGCCTCGCTGTCCACGCCCATTTCTTCCAGCATCGGCAGCGGCAGGCAGGCGTCTACGCGGCCCTGCGCATCGGCCTTGAACTGCAGGTCGCGGCGGCCCTGCCAGGCTCCGTTGACATAGACGTCGACACGGTAGTTGCCGGCCACCATCGGGTTGCCGTTGCTGAAGGCCGCCAGATCGACCTGCTTGGCCTGGCCAGACAGGAAGCTGGAGTTGAACTGGGCCGACTCCGGGGCACGCGCATTGGCCGCACCACTCTGCGCCATCAGCGCCTGTTCGCCGAGATTGGCCGGAGCAGCCAGCGCCCATCCTGGGCAGGCCACGCCAGCAACCAGCAGGCAAAGCGCCTGATGGATCGACAATGTCAATCTGTTTCCGATCACACTGACATTCCTTCAGTTCGCCGCACGGCGGCGGTGGCGGGATGCGCGGGCCGTGGGCCAGCGCGGCGCGTTCAGCCCCCGGTGCTGCCGAGGCGGATCGTGTGTTCCACCCGGCCGCCGTAGTCGTTGATGGTGATGAAGCGGACCTGGCTGGTGCCCGCCGGTGCGGCAAACTCCAGGCTCTGCTTCGGTGCAACCATTGCGCCCTTGTCCTCGACGGCCTTTTCGGTGCCGCCGGTCACGGCGTGCACTTCAGCCAGGGTGACGTGGAAGGGGCTCGGGTTTTCCACCCGCAGGCGATCGCCGGCGAGCGTCCAGCGCAGCGCTGCCGGCGCGTCGTTGGCGACGCCCTTCAGGCCCTGCGGCCGGTAGAAAAGCTTCAGGCGCGAACGGAACGCAACCTGCAGGTAGTTCTGGTCGCCACTGTCGGCGTTGTCCGGCGACGGCGGAACGTCCAGCACGTTGAGCCAGAACACAGACTCGCGATCGGTCGGCAGCTGCGCGCCGGAGAAGATCACGCGCAGCGCTTGGCTGCGGCCCGGTTCAACGCGCGCGATCGGCGGCGTCAGTACGAACGGGGCGTCGCTGGTATCGGCGGTCTGGTTGGCGTCGCCACTGTCGATCCAGGCCTGGACCAGGGCGGGCGAGTCGCCGACGTTGTCGACCTGCACGGTGACTTCGCGCGCCTGCGCCGGATAGATCACCCGCGTGCCATTGACCACCACGCCGGCCAGTGCGTCCTGGCAGAAGGGCAGCGTGAACGCTGCCAGCAGCAGCGCCCGGGGAAAGAATGCTTTCATCGGAAGTACTACGCTCGAGGTATGGGGCCAGAGGCCGCGAGGCACTGGCCGGCGCGTACGCCGGCCAATGCGGGTACGGCTGCGATCAGTTGTAGATGATCGTGTACTTGACGCTGCTGGTGACGTCGCCCGGGGTGGCGGCGGCAGTGGCGTAGTACTCGGCGTAGTAGTTCAGGTCGGCCGAGCCGTCGGTGCCGACGGTGACCCACTGCGAGTTGGTCTGGGCCTGGCCAGCACCTGCAGCCTTGATCGGCAGGACCTGGTTGTTCGAGCCCAGCAGCTGCAGCTGCACGTTGGTGGCAGCGTTGGCCGAGGCCTGGTTCAGCAGGCGGCCGGTGTTGAAGTCAACGGTCGAACCCGGCTCGAAGTAGGTAGCGACGTTGCCGGCGCTGCACTTGGTCAGGTTGATCGCGAACGGGGTACGGCCCGCAACGTTGCCGGCGGCGGCCAGCGTGTTCTTCGACACGGTCGGCAGGTTGACGGCGAAGTCCTTGCCGCCCGGGGTCGAGATGGTGCAGGTCTTGTCGGTCACCTTGCCGGTGAAGGTGATGGTGCCGTCGGCGGCGTTGGCGGCCAGCGGAGCGGCGGCCAGCATCAGAGCGGCGATGAGGTTGATCTTGTGCATTCGCTTTTACCTAACCCTACTGAAGAGATGGAAGTAGAGGAGGAAGCAAGGAGCACTGCCGGGCGAACAAGACCCATCCTTGCGTCTCACCTGTGGCCGGATTCGGACATACGTTCCCCTGAATCCGTGACGCAAGTATATGCACAAGTGTGATGAAAGTCTCATTATTTTTCTGAACGTCAATTCATTGACGCTGCAAATGTGACGTGCTAGGCGAAATGATGACCTCAAAGGTGCGGGGATTTGACGGTCGCCGGATCAGGTCGGAAACGACCTTGGATGACGCTTCAGGTGGCGCGTTCGGCATGCACGGAAACAGGCCTTTTTCAGGTGGAAATCGGCTTCTTTGATGCGCATCACTCTTTCTTGGTGATGGGCCTAGCAGATTCGGAATCGTCCTATTAAAGGCTGATCGAAGCTGTCGCTAACTAGGACACACCGAACCAGAGAACGTGTCATGAGAACCTCCCTTCTGCTGTGCGTGGCCCTGATGTCCATCAGTGCCGTGGCCCAGGCCAGCAGCGGCAGCATCCGCTTCAGCGGCCGCATCGTCGAACCGGGCTGCACGACCAACCTGTCCCAGGGCGAGCTGAGCCTGGCGGCCTGCCCGCCGTCGGCCAAGGGCTCGACGGTGGCTGTGAAGGCGCTGGCCGATGGCCAGGCCGCAACGCTGCGCGATGGCAAGCGCCAGGGGCAGAAGCTGTCGGTGTCGGCCAGCGCGATGCGCGCCGGCGATATCGCCTTCTCAGAGCGCTACAGCGTGCAGGCCTCGAAGCAGCAGCCGCTGCAGGGCGCCTACCTGGTCGTTGTCGACTACCTGTAAGCAGCACTGAAGGCCGGCGCGGTTACGCCGGCTGCGGCAGCTCGAAGACCTGGCGCAGGTAAGCCAGGTAACCCGGGTCGTCGCACATGCTCTTGCCCGGCGAATCGCTGAGCTTGGCCACCGGCTGGCCGTTGCAGCGGACCATCTTGATGACGATGTTGAGCGGCGTCGGACCCAGATCATTGGTCAGGTGGGTGCCGACGCCGAACGCGACCTGGCAGCGACCACGGAAGTAGTCGTACAGGCGCATGACCTTGGCGATGTCGAGCCCATCGCTGAACACCAGTACCTTGCTGCGCGGGTCGACCCGGCGCTGCTGGAAGTGCGCCAGCATGCGGTCGCCCCAGTCGAACGGATCGCCGGAGTCATGGCGGACACCGTCGAACAGCTTGCAGAAGTACATGTCGAAATCGCGCAGGAACGCGTCCAGGCCGACCACGTCGGACAGCGCGATCCCCAGGTCGCCGCGGTACTCGCGCGCCCACGACTCGAGTGCCGCCACCTGCGAATCACGCAGCCGCGGGCCCAGCGCCTGGAACGCCTGCAGGTACTCGTGCGCCATCGTGCCGTGCGGGGTCATGCCGTAGAGGCGGGCGAAGTGCACGTTGCTGGTGCCCACCAGCTGCGGGCCCAGCGCATCGCGCAGCAGCGGCAGCAGGCGCGCATGCCAGTCGCGCGAGTAACGCCGGCGGCTGCCGTAGTCGGCGATGCGACACTGTTCGAAACCGGGGGTATCGCGCAGCAGCGCGGCCTTGGCCTGCAGGCGGCGCTCGCCTTCGGCGAAGTCAGCCGTGGTGGTATTGCGGAACCAGACTTCGTTGATGATCGCCAGCAGCGGCACTTCGAACAGGATGGTGTGCAGCCACGGGCCGGTGATGTCCAGTTCGATCTCGCCGGGCACGGTTTTCGAGGCACGCAACTGGATGTACTTGCGGTCCAGGTGGAACAGACCGAGGAAATCGGCGAAGTCCGGCTTCACGAAGCGCAGGCCACGCATGTAGTCCAGTTCCGCGTCACTGAAGCGCAGGCTGCACAGGTGGTTGATCTCTTCGTCGATCTGGTCGATGTAACGGGCCAGGTCGATGCCGGGGGTGCGGCACTTGAACCGGTACTGCACCTGCGCGCCGGGGTGCTGGTGGAGCACCGCCTGCATCATGGTGAACTTGTACAGGTCGGTGTCGAGCAGGGACTGGATGATAGGCATGGGGCGGATTATGCGCCCGGACGGGTGAACCGGGGCGCCGCCCGTGGATCCACACCCTGCATGGATGCCCCTATCCATGCAGCCGAGCGCGGGCTCGGCGCTACCGATCGGGCACCCCATCCACGCATGGCGTGGATCTACCGACG
The DNA here is from genome assembly GCF_030237085.1 of Stenotrophomonas maltophilia group sp. Smal32. Classification (NCBI taxonomy): domain Bacteria; kingdom Pseudomonadati; phylum Pseudomonadota; class Gammaproteobacteria; order Lysobacterales; family Lysobacteraceae; genus Stenotrophomonas; species Stenotrophomonas maltophilia group sp. Smal32. The sequence continues at coordinate 2,090 of NZ_JASJSI010000002.1, read as the reverse complement.
GATCTCGTGTGGCCGAGCGTGGGCTCGGCTCTACAGGGACCGGCGCAACAGGCGCGGCACCAGCATCACAGCGTGGGCCCAGATCGCGCACCACACCGCCACCCGCACCGGCAGCGAACGCTGCTTCGCTTCGAACTTCTGGAAATAGCGCCACAGGCCCTTGTGCTTGTGCCATTCAACGAAGAACGGTCGTGAGCGGCTGGAGACACCACGCACATGGGTGACCTGCAGGTCGTTGGCGATCGCCACCACCGCGCCAGCCTCACGTGCGCGCCGGCACAGGTCCAGGTCTTCGGCGTGCAGGCGGTAGCCAGCGTCCCAGCCACCGATGCGGTCGAACAGCGCACGCGGCATCATCAGCAGCGCACCGGACAGTGCCGGCACCCGCTGCAGCGGCTGCTGGGGGTCGCGCGGAACCGCCAGCTTCGAGCCTCTACCCGGCGAACGCAGCATCAACAGAAAATCCGGATCACGACGGCGCACCGCCTCGTCGGCATGGCCATGCTCGTCCAGCTGCTCGACACCCAGCAGGCAATCACCCAACCCTTCGGCACGGCTGCGCAGCTCGGCCAGGGTATCGGGCTCCACCATCAGGTCCGGGTTGATGAAGGCCAGCCACGGGCTGTGCGAATCGGCCACCCCCTGGTTGTTGGCAGCGGCGAAGCCAGGGTTGTCCGGATTGCCGACAAAACGCACGCGGGGGTCGTGGCTGGCGTGCCGTTGCACGATATCCAGCGTGCCATCCAGCGAGCCGTTGTCGATCACCCGGATCTCGGCCACGTCCTGCGCCTGGCGCAGGCGCGAGAGGCAGGCATCGATGGTGCTGCCACTCTGGTAGGTGACGACGATGGCGGCGATGGCAGCATTCAAACGGGGGGCTCCGGTGCGGAAGGAACGAACAGGTCGCCCTGCTCCCTGGGCATTATCGCCTGCCGCATGCGCTGCTGCAGGTCGGCGCGCAGCCCGTGCAATGGATCGTGCATCAGGAAATCGGCCAGGCGCGGCACCCAGCCGGGCCAACGCGCAGCCAGCGCCTCAAGGTCGCCATCACGGCTGACCGCCTCGCCAGCCCGGCTGACAAAGGCGGTCTCGCACAGCACGTTGCGCCAGCCCAGGCCGGCCATGCGCAGGCTGAGGTCGACCAGGGCCGCGTTCCAGCCGGCGTAGCTGTCCACATCCAGGCCACCGGCGCGACGGCGTGCATTGCCACGCACCAGCACCGCATGGGTGACCGCCGATGGCAGTTCCGGGTGCAGCGTCGGCAGCCCGCTACAGACGTGAGCCAGCAGTTCTGCGTCATCGGGCTCGGGATTGATCTCGCCCAAGCGCGGCCAGGCCGCAGTTTCACCCGCGTTGCACCACGGGGTTGCAGTGGCGATCGCGGCGTCGCGGGCAAAGGTATCCTGCAGCTGCTGCAGCCAACCGGGTGCCGGCACACTGTCCGGGGCCAGCACGACCACGTCCATGCCATCGCAGGCGCGCAGCATCTCGTCCAGATGCGCCACTTCCCCCAGCGGCCGCGCGCGGCGGGTGTATTCGGCCTGCAGTGGCGTATGCGCCAACCAGTGTTCCACCACCGCCTGCGCACGCGGACCGGTCTGCGCATCGTCGGCCAACCAGACCGCGGTGCCCGGCGCGGTGCCGGCATCCAGTGCAGCCAGGCAGCGGTCGAGCGCGGCATCGTCCACGCACAGCGGCAACAACACGATCGCCCCCATCCCGCCTCCGTGGTTGTCGGTGGCCACAGCCTAGCACTGGGAGGGTATCGGCCGGGTTGCACCCGGCACCCGCTTCAGGCCGGGGTCGGAGCAACAGCAACAGCCGAAGCAGAAGCTGGGTTCCTTGGAGTTGGCGGGGTGGGGGGGGGGGGGGGGGGGGGGGGGGGGCGGGGGGGCCGCGGGGGGGGGGGGGGGGGCCCCCCCCCCCCCCCCCGGCCCCCCCCCCCCCCCCCCCCCCCCCCCCCCCGAATTTTTGGTGCGCGGTTGTGGTCTGGGGGGGTGGTGTGTTTTTTTTTTTTTATAATCAGTCTTCTGAGCAGAATTTATTTATTTAAAAATATCAAAATAATACAAAATACGGCCTCTTAGTAT
>NZ_JASJSI010000029.1:33119-48543 GCF_030237085.1 Stenotrophomonas maltophilia group sp. Smal32 | reverse complement strand
CACCGGGCTCACGCCGACATCGTTGGGGGCGCCCGAGTTCACCCCGACAGCCGGCGGGGGGGGGGCCGCCACGTCCCCGCCCGCGCCGGGGCTCTTCGCGCGTGTGTAGGGGTTGGGCAGCTAAGATGCCGCGCGGCGTGGGGGGGGTCCGTTGCCCCGGGCGCGGCCCCGCAGAACCCCGGGGGCTGAGGAGGAACGAGGCCCGGAGCGGCTCATGAATTCGGCGAAGAAGCCGTCGAGCATGGCTCGACGCTACAGATGCGAGATCGAGCACCGCGCCACGCTACAGATGCGCGTCTGCCATGTGCCGCACGTGCTCGGCGGCCTGCGCATGCAGCCAGTCGCGGAACGCGAGGAAGCCACGATGGCTGGCCGAGCGCTGCGGGTACACCAGCCAATGTGGCCAGTCGGTCTTCAGGCGCTGGCTGGACAGCGCGACCAACTGGCCCGAATCCAGCAGCAGCCGCGCCCGCGTCACCCGCCCGAGGGCCACGCCCACGCCATCCAGAGCGGCGCGATGGTGCGCCTCCGAATCATCCAGCACCGCCACGAAGCGCGACGGCGGGCTCTGCCCGCTCAACGCGAACCAGGCGCCCCATGCCCCGTCCGGATCACCCAGCAGCGGCCACTGGGTCAACGGCACACGGTCGACGCCTCCCATGCGTTCGATCAGCGCCGGGCTCGCCATTGGCAGCAGCCATTCGTCGAACAGCGGCTCCACCACCAAGCCTGGCCATTGCCCGCTGCCCAGCCGCAGCGCGGCGTCGAACTGGCGCTGCCGCTCGAAATCAATCAGGCGTTCACTCGACTGCAGGTTGATCTCGATCTGTGGGTGCTCTGCCACGAAGTGACCCAGGCGCGGCACCAGCCAGGCCGAGGCCATCGACGGTACCGCGCTGATCGTCAGCACGTGCTCGGCACGTGCGGCATAGGGCTGGAAGGCTTCGTTGATCGCATCCAGATGCGGACCCACCTGGTCGAGCAGGCGCTGGCCCTCCAGGGTGAGGGTGACACCACGCGGCTGGCGGATCAGCAGCGGCTGCCCGAGCCGTTCTTCCAGCTGCCGCATCTGATGGCTGAGCGCGCTGACGGTCAGGTTCATCGACGCCGCCGCGCGCGACAGGTTGCCGAGCCGGGCGGCGGCCACGAAGCCCTGCAGGGCATGGAGCGGTGGGCGGGACATCAGGCTTGAATTCCTCTCAAGGCATGCTTGCGGAAATGTCGCTTTTTCCCCGCCCATGCTGCCCGTATCGTGCAATCCACTCAAGTGGAGGCACGCTCATGAACATCTTCGGCGGCTTGTTGTTCCTGCAGGGCCACGTGGCCAGCACCGAGCTGGCACGCCAGCTGGCCAGCCCTCCCACACCTGCCCCGCAGTGCGCGCAGCAACCGGCTGCGCCTGTTCAGCCGCCGAGAACCCGTTGAACGCTCCTCACCCTGCGTACCAGCGTTGGACGTGTTCAGGCAGCCACGGGATCGGATCGATATCCAATGCCCGACAACCGTCGAGGGTGTCACGCAGCGCGCGCTCGCCGGGGCCACTGGGCAGCCGCAGGCCTTCCTCCTCCGGAAGTTGCACCGCAGCCCAGTCGTGCAGCCGGTCCATGCGCAGGCGCAGGGCGGCCCGCAGCCACGCCTTCAGTGGATAGCAGCGATAGCCTTGTTCGCCCAACGCGATAATTGCACGCGACAAGGCCTGGTTGGCACCACGTACCCATTCGGTGCGGCCTCCAGCCTTGTCCTGGACCGTCATCGGCGCCGGCGCGCGGTGCGCCTTGAACGGCGAACGCAGCTGCAGCTCCAGGTCTCGCGCATCGCGCTCGCTTTCCGCTTCCACCAGTGCACCGGCGTCGAGGTCGAAGAACTCGAACCAACGCCGGTGCAATGCGCTGATGCGTCCGAGCGGATCACGTGAGAAACCGATCTTCGCGTAGTCTTCCCACGCACAGGGGAAGACGTAGGCGAAGAAACGACCGTCGATGCGGATATCCGACTGCATGTGCGCAGGCTGCCTCGATAACAGCCCGGGTGCAACCGGGCGTTACCGTGGACGCTGCAGCGCCTCCTGCACCGCCGCAGCCACGTCGGTGTTGTCGATGTAACTGCCGTCGTTCCAGCGCACGTGCTGACGGTAGCCGGCATCAACGCCGCGCACGCGCTTGGCCAGCAGTTCCGACCCCGCGCCCTTGGCCCACAATGGCACCAGCGCGTTGGAGTGGTTACCGGTGGGTCGGAAGCTCATCCCCGGCATGCGGCCGCGTCCATGGTTCCTTATCGGTTCGAAGGCCACGATCTGCGCGTCCGGGCCCATCGGCATGCTGTTGTCGTGGTCGGTGGTGACGATCAACAGGTTTCGCTCCCAGCCACCGTTACGCTCGATCCAGTCGACCACCGCCGTCACCGCGTCGTTGAACTCCACAGTTTCCTCGATCAGGCGGCCGTACTGCGGCTGGTCCGTGCACTGGCCGTAGTGCCATTCGGTACCGCAGGCACTGGTATGCGCGGCCCAGTCGGTGGCGCCGCCTTCCACCATCAGGAACAAGCCGCGGGGGGAACGCTGCTGCAGGAACTGCAGCGCGCCACGGGTCATGGTCGCCAGATCGGGCACGCTGTCGATCTTCCTCACTCCCGAAGGCGTGGCTGCATCCTTGCCCAGCACCTGCAGGCGGCGCGCCTGCTGCAGGGTGTTGGCCACGCGCGGTACACCGATCAGCGGCCTGTCGGCCGGCAACCGTCCCTGCGCCAGTGCGGCGAACGCTTCCTTGCTGCGGATCAGGCGCCACGGTCCCGCCGGATTGCCGGCGATGGTGCTGCCCGCTTCCAGCTGCTGCCAATCCTGCTGCGACACCCACTGCCATGGATTCGCGCAGCCCTCTGCGTTTGCGGCGTCCGTGCCTTCGTTACAGGCGCGGCCGTCGACGCTGTAGCCGGGGCCACCGGTGCCCATCACCAGGTCCATGTGCCCTTGCGACAGCATCTGGTGGGCGATGGCGTGGTAGTTGTTGCGCGCTGCGTTCTGCGCTGCGAACGCAGCGGGCGTGGCGTGCGCGAAAGGCACCGAGGTGACCACGCCGGTGGCCATTCCCAGGCGCTTGGCGCGCAGCGTGTTGAATTCAACAGCGTTGCCATCGTTGTCCACATTGATGGCGTTGTTGTAGGTCTTGATGCCCGAAGACAGCGCCGTGCCTGCTGCGGCGCTGTCGGTCGCCACCGCGGCCAGGTACTGGTAGCCGGCGAACGGCAGGTCCTGCGCCGGCACCGGCTCGGTATCCCAGGCCTTGCCAACGTCGTAGCCGAGGGTCTGCGCGTTGTCGCCGGTCGGCTGGCTGCTGGCGTTCAACGGGAACGTGGTGACCGCCAGGCGATGCGGGAAATCCGCATAGGGGGCGCCTTCGCGGCTGCCGTATTGCCAGTAGGCAGCGGCATCCCAGGTACCCCAACCCGCGCCGTCATTGATCATCACGATCACGTTGTACGGACGGACGTCACCGGAAGGAACGGCCCCGGCACGCAGAGCGGGCTGGCAGCCGCCAAGCCCGGCCAGCGCAAGCAGCAGCGAGGAGTGGAGCCAGCGGCGTGGCGTACGTGCCGTCATTGAACAGTCTCCCAGGCCATAGGCGGCCGAAATGACGGTACGTTATATCGTTTCAATATTGCAGCTTCATGCAGCCGCCGCGGACTATCCTGCAGGCCTCCTTCGCCATCGCCGCATGCATGCCGTCTCCCACCTCCGCGCGCGACCCGCTCTCGTCCATCACCCTCGATGCAGCAACCCTCACGGTGATCCACCAGCACAACGCCGACATCGCACGACAGCCGGCGTCGCTGACCAAGCTGATGACCGCCTACGCGGCCTACGCATGCATCGGGGAGTACGGGCACTCGTGGGACGAAACGGTCACCGTCGCTGACGACGATGTGCATGCCGTGGCCGACGACGAAACGCGCATGGGGCTTGTCCCCGGAGAGACCGTCACCCTGGGACGTCTGCTGGAAGGCCTGATGATCGTCTCCGGCAATGACGCGGCACTGGCCATGGCACGTCATCTGGGCGGATCGCAGCCTGCATTCCTGGAACGCATGAACCGGCACGCGCGCCAGCTGGGCCTTCGCAGCACGTGGTTCGCCAGCGTGTCGGGCATCACCACGCCGCGTCATGCATCCAGCGCGCGTGACATGGCGGTGCTGGCCGCCTGCCTGCTGAACGATCATCCGCAGATCCTGGCGATCACCGCGCAGCGCGCGTTTGAACATGGCAGCTTCAGCCGCAACAACCAGAACGCCCTGCTGGGCGATGACGGCGTGGATGGATTGAAGACCGGTTATACCCGCGCTGCAGGCTTCTGCCTGGCGGCGACCGCGTGCCGGGCGGTACCCGGGCGTGCGCAGCCGGTGCGGCTGATCACCGTGGCCCTGGGTTCTGAAAGCCGCGAGGCACGCGATGCACGGGTACGTGAGTTGCTGGCCGACGGTTTCGCTGCGCTGGCCGGCACCGCCATGGATGCCTGAGGCCGATCAGCGGCGCTTGACCGTAGCCACGATCAGGCGCTGCAATTCGGCTTCGGCGTCACCCTTGTCCAGCGCCCCGGCAACCACGGCTTCGGACAGGGCTTCGGCTGCACCGAGAATCGCCCAACACCCCGCCAGCGGCACTGAGCCGTCAGCGGCGAACGGGCCCAGCCAGGCGTCGCAGTTGTCGATGAAGTCCTGCTGGTAGCGCCGGCGCACCTCATGCAGCTCCGGCGCGCCCACCAGCGCGGCGAGGATGCCCTGCACTTCACTGCCCTGGCTGAGGATGCAGTCGATGTAACCGGAGGCGATGGCGGCCGCACGATCAGCCAGCTGTGCCCTGGCGCGACCGATACGCTCGTGGAAGACCACCGTCTGCCGTCCGTCGTAGTCATCGTAGAGCGCGGCCAGCAGGCCGTTGCGGGTCACGAAGTGGTCGTAGGCCACCGGCTTGGTCACGCCCGCCGCTTCGGCCAGCCGGCCCAGCGTCAGCGCATCGGTGCCTTCTTCGCCGACCAGCGTCCACGCCACCTCCAGCAGCTGGCGGGCGCGCTGCTCTCGGGTCAGGCGGCGGCGCATGGGAGAGGTGTTGGCAGGCATCAGCGGAACACGGTGATCAACTCATCGGAGTACCAATTTTACGGCCGATTTCCACGGCGGTCTGCAGGTGTGCCTGCGCGGCACCGCTGTCGGCGTCGAGCAGCAGTTCGGACGACAGCACGCGCGCGCCACAGTAGTCGAAGATGCCCATGTCGATCTGGGTCTTCATCGCTGTGCCATAGCCGCGCCGTTCGATCATTTCCGCGCCCGCACCGCCAACGCCGACCAGGTGCACGCGCAGGCGCTGCAGCTTCTTCTGCACCTTGCCATCGGCGCCGTCCTGATAGGCCCAGCCCTGGGTGAACACGCGATCGATCCATCCCTTCAGCAGCGCGGGGAACGACCACCAGTACAGCGGATAGACCAGCACCAGCGTATCGGTGGCGTCCAGCCGTGCATGCTCGGCGGCCACGTCGGCCGGCACCACGCCGGTGCCACGGAACAGCGCCTGGTCCTGCGCGGTGAAGCGCGGATCGAAGCCCTCGGCCATCAGGTCGGCGTGGGCCACGGTGTTGCCGGCATCGCTCGCAGCGATGGCGTCGCCGATGCGCTGGGCGATGGCATGGGTGAGCGAACCGGGTTCGGGATGGGCGGTGACGATGAGGCTATGCATGCGGGAACGCTCCAGGATTCTCTACCTACCAATGGTAAGTATCAATTTCCGGGACACCAGCACCACCGGTGGGACGCTGTTTTCGCACCCCTTATAGTGACGAGGTTGCCCGTGAGATTCCCGACGATGCGCCGATACCTGTTTGCTTCATTGATGTACCTGTTGCTGGTTACGTCGGCACCGCCTGCCTTGGCCGGCGAGCTCACCCCGGCCGAGTCGGCCGGCCTGCGCGAGGACGTACAGGCGATGTTGACCGCATTCGCCAAGGGCGATGCCGAGCTGATCATCGCCCGCACGCATCCCAGCCTGAAACGCCTGGCCGGTGGCGATGAGACCTACGCCCAGTCGACCCGCGATACCGTCAAGGCATTGCACAAGGCTGGCGTCGTCATCATCAGTGACGAGGCCGGAGTGCCCGGCCGCACCTATGCCGCCGGTGACGAAGAAGTCTGCTTCGTACCGCGGCAGTCACTGCTGCGTGTGCGCGAAACCGCTATCCGCAGCACCTCGTTCATGGTTGCCGTGCGCCACGTCGGCACTTCGCAGTGGCGCTACCTTGATGGCGCCGGGCTGATCGACAATCCAGCGATGCTCCGGCAGCTGTTGCCGGCACTCGAGCCGGGCGTGATCCTGCCCAAGGGCGGAGTGGAAACGCTGTAGCGCACTTGCAGGGCGACGCTACGCTCCGGCGCATCCATCCACGCATGGCGTGGATCCATCGGCATGCGGGCACAGCTCCTCGGTGGGTGCGTAGCTTGCTGCGCACCGGGCATCCTGCATCCACGCATGGCGAGTATCTACCGGCTGTCCGCTAGCGGAACAACGCGTTCAACGCCGCACCCGAGGCCGCCTGCTGCAGGCCATCGAAACGACCGTCCTGCATGATCGGCTGTGTCGCCTGCATCAAACCTCCCCAGGCGGCGCGCGCCAGCGCACCCCCCAGGCTGACCCGCCGCACGCCGAGTGCGGCGATGTCCTGCAGGCTCAGCGGCGTCGGCCCACCGACCAGCAGGTTCACCGGCTTCGTTCCTGCTGCGGCAACCACCGCACGGATCTGCTCCGGGGTCGTGATGCCGGGTGCGTACAGCACATCGGCACCGGCTTCGGCATAGGCGCGCAGGCGCTGCAGCGTGTCCTGCAGGTCGGGCACGCCCACGAAGAAGTTCTCGGCACGCCCGACCAGCAGCACCTCGCCGCCCGCACGGTCGATGGCCGCACGCGCCGCACGCAGGCGTTCGACCGCCTGGTCGATCGGGCGCAGCGGTGCATCGGCCACGCCACTGGCGTCCTCGATCGACAGCGCGGCGATGCCGGTATCGATCGCTGCGGCCACCGCCTCCCCCACCGCCTGCGGCGTGGCGCCGAAGCCATCACCGAAATCGGCATTCAATGGAAGTGCTGTCGCCGCCGCCATCAGCCTCAGGTGCTCCAAGGTGGCCTGCAGCGAGACCGCACCGTCCGGTCGCCCTTCGCTCCAGGCGCAGCCGGCACTGGTGGTGGCCAATGCCAGGAAGCCCTGCCGCTGCAGGTAGCGCGCACTGCCCACGTCCCATGGGTTGGGCAGCACGAAGCACCCCTGCGCGTGCAGTTGGCGGAAAGACACACGCTTGTGCTGTGTGTCGGCATCGGGCGGGGTCATGGCAGGGCTCCGGGGCGGCAGACCTGCACCGTAGCCCGCCGTGCGGTCGCGCTCAATGGCATCGAAGCCCGCCATGCATGAGGTGATGCTGCCTGCTTATTGGACGCCACCGGCCACACTGCCCGAGCGTGCGTGCTTGCCCACACCCATGCCGCCACGGAGCCCTTCATGCAGCCTGACCCGCATCTCCTCATCGATGACGGCGACGATGACGCCCACTGGGCCGACCTGCTTTCGCCGGCACGGCGGCGCCTCATCGCCTCGGCCGGGCTGGCCGCCGGAGGCCTGGCCAGTGCCTCGACAGCCTCGGCATCGCCCCATGGCGACGTTGCAGCGAACACCACCGAGCCCGGCCGTCCCGGCTTCCGTGCCATCGTGCCGCCGGCGCCGAAGGGGCGCAGTCCCTGGGGCCAGGCCACGGCCAGCGAACCCACCCCGCGGCCAGCCAGCGTGCGTCCCGGCGAAGCCACGCTGCCCACCACCCCGCGCGCCTATACCGACATCAAGAGCTATCACGCACATATCTACTTCGATGAAGACAGCTTCGAGAAAGCCGCCCTGCTGCGGCGCTGGGCGGCCGAGCGCTTCCCGGTGGAACTGGGCAACTGGAACCTGGAGCCGCGCGGCCCGCATGTAACACCGTCGTTCTACTTCGGCTTCAACAACGACCTGCTGCCGGTGTTGGTGCCGTGGCTGCAGCTCAACAGCCTGGGGCTGACCATCCTGATCCATCCCAACACCGGCGATGGCCGCGCCGACCATCTGTACTACGCCCTGTGGGTGAACCGCGCGCAGCCGGTGAACGCCTACAACTGGCCGGTGCCCAAGCCGGGCGAGCGGGAGGCATTGGAAGAAGTGTTCCCGAACGTGGTGCCGACGGTGCCGCTGGAGACGTGAGCCGCCTTTCCCGCAGGTGCGCAGCTTGCTGCGCACCTTGGGCTGCCCTCCGGTGGGTGCGTAGCTTGCTGCGCACCGAACTTCCATCATCCATGCATGGCGGGGATCTACCGGTCGGTGGCCCTTCACCCGCACGTGGCGCGGGTCCCCGGACAAGGCTCTTGCCGCCATCGTCGGCCTACGTGCACGCATCCCCCGCCCGCACGGCGTTCAGCGCGCCTTGAACCGCCGCCCCGCATAGGGCCACAAGCGCTTCGGCAGATTTCAAACAAACGATTGAAACGCAGCAAACTTCGCCGAACTGGACAGCATCCGCCGGTTCCGCCAGACTGCCGCCCTTTCCCGTCTTCCGGATCCCATGGCGAAGCTGCTGGTCCTGCACGGCCCCAACCTCAACCTGCTCGGCACCCGCGAGCCGGAGGTCTACGGCCACACCACGCTGGCCGACATCGACCAGGCCCTGATCGCGCAGGCCGCCGCCGCCGGGCACACCGTGGAGAGCCTGCAGTCCAACGCCGAGCATGTGCTGGTGGATCGCGTGCAGGCGGCGCGCAACGACGGAACCGCTTTCATCCTGATCAACCCCGCCGCCTTCACCCACACCTCGGTCGCCCTGCGTGACGCGCTGGCGGCGGTGGCGCTGCCGTTCATCGAGATCCACCTGTCCAACCCGCACACACGCGAACCGTTCCGCCAGCACAGCTACTTCAGTGACAAGGCGGTGGGCGTGGTGTGTGGTTTCGGTGCCGACAGCTATCGCTACGCGATGGATGCGGCGCTGCTGCGCGTACAGGCGGCCGTCGCGTGAAGGTGCTGCCGCACGTGCTTGCCAGCATCCTGCTGTGGGCCGGCCTGTGCGGTGCCACCGCGGCATTCGACCGCAAGGACGAAGGCATCGACTGCGCGCATCCGACCACCACGATGGAGAGCGACCTGTGCGCCTCGGACGTGGCCGCGGCCGCTGACGCCGAACTCAATGCCGTATACGCCCTGGCGCGAAAGCAACTGCGCACGCCGGCCAAAGGCGGCAGCTGCAGCTACTGCGGCGATGCCGAGCAGCAGCTGGTGCTGGCGCAGCGCGCCTGGGTGCAGCTGCGCGACCACGACTGCAACGCGGTCTATGCCCTCAATTCCGATGGCACGGCACGCAACGGCGCACAGATGCGCTGCCTGACCACCCTCGCGCGCGATCGTACGCGCCAGCTGCGCGAGTTCTACGAACTGCTTTGACCCGAGCGCGCTGCGCTCCCCACCACACTGACATCAAGAGCAAAGAGGCCACCATGGATCTCCGCAAAATCAAGAAGCTGATCGACCTGCTGGAAGAGTCGAACCTGGCTGAAATCGAAATCAAGGAAGGCGAAGAGTCGGTGCGCCTGTCGCGCGCCCCGGTGGCCGGCTATGCCGCCCCGGTCGCCGCACCGGTGTACGCCGCTCCGGCCGCCCCGGCACCGCAGGCGATGCCGATGCAGTCGCCGACCGAAGCCTCCACCGGCGGTACCGCCAAGCCGGGCCCGGCGCTGCCGGAAGGCCACGTGCTGCGTTCGCCGATGGTCGGCACCTTCTACGCTTCGTCCGCCCCGGACAAGCCGGCCTTCGTCACCGTTGGCCAGCAGGTCAAGGAAGGCGAGACCCTGGCCATCATCGAAGCAATGAAGATGTTCAACCCGATCGAGGCCGACAAGTCCGGCACCATCGTCGCCATCCTCGGCGAGAACGGCCAGCCGGTGGAATTCGACCAGCCGCTGTTCGTGATCGGCTGAGGGGCACGCCATGCTCGACAAAGTCGTCATCGCCAACCGAGGGGAAATCGCGCTGCGCATCCTGCGCGCGTGCCACACCCTCGGCATCCGCACGGTGGCCGTGCATTCCACGGTCGACCGCAACCTCAAGCACGTGGCCATGGCCGACGAGTCGGTCTGCATCGGCCCGGCGCCGTCGCCGCAGAGCTACCTCAACATCCCGGCGCTGATCGCCGCTGCTGAAGTCACCGACGCGCAGGCGATCCACCCGGGTTACGGCTTCCTGTCGGAGAACGCCGACTTCGCCGAACGCGTGGAAGAGTCCGGCTTCATCTTCATCGGCCCCAAGGCCGACACCATCCGCATGATGGGCGACAAGGTCGAAGCCATCCGCGCGATGAAGTCGGCCGGCGTGCCGTGCGTGCCCGGCTCGGGCGGCCCGCTGGGCGAGGACATCGTCGCCAACACCAAGATCGCCCGTGAGATCGGCTACCCGGTCATCATCAAGGCGGCCGGCGGTGGTGGTGGCCGTGGCATGCGCGTCGTGCACGCCGAAGCCTCGCTGAAGACCTCGATCGAAACCACCAAGAGCGAGGCCAAGGCCGCGTTCGGCAATGGCGAGGTCTACATGGAGAAGTTCCTGGAGAATCCGCGCCACGTGGAAATCCAGGTGCTGGCCGACGGCCAGGGCAACGCCATCCACCTGGGTGAGCGCGACTGCTCGATGCAGCGCCGCCACCAGAAGGTGGTGGAAGAAGCCCCGGCACCGGGCATCACCGCCGAACAGCGCGAGCAGATCGGCAAGGTGTGCACCGAAGCCTGCATCCGCATCGGCTACCGCGGCGCGGGCACGTTCGAGTTCCTGTACGAGGACGGCCGCTTCTACTTCATCGAAATGAACACCCGCATCCAGGTGGAACATCCGGTCACCGAAATGGTCACCGGCATCGACCTGGTGGCCGAGCAGCTGAAGATCGCCGCTGGCCAGAAGCTGTCGATCAAGCAGAGCGACGTGGTGCTGACCGGCCACGCGATCGAGTGCCGCATCAACGCCGAAGACGCCGAGACCTTCGTGCCGAGCCCAGGCACCATCACCGGCTTCCATCCGCCGGGCGGCCCCGGCGTGCGCGTGGATACCCACATCTACAGTGGCTATCGCGTGCCGTCCAACTACGACTCGATGATCGGCAAGCTGATCGTGCACGGCCCGGACCGCGAAACCGCCATCGCCCGCATGCGGGTGGCGCTGAGCGAGATGGTGGTCGACGGCATCAAGACCAACATCGCCCTGCAGCAGCGGATCATGCGTGACAAGGGCTTCCAGGCCGGTGGCCAGAACATCCATTACCTGGAAAAGCGCCTTGCCGAGCGCAAGAACAAGCCGATCGCACTGACCTGATCGGCAGCAGGTGCTGGACATGAAAAGGGCGGGGATATCCCCGCCCTTTTCTGTTGTTGTAGAGCCGGGCCCACGCTCGGCTTGCTGGAAAAGCAGCCGAGCATGGCTCGGCTCTACAGCAGGTGCATCAGCGCTTGTCGGCAGCTTCGGCCGGGATCTGCGAATTCGCCAGCGGGCGAACACCATTGGGCGAGCTCGGGTCGACGATCACCATCGTCTCGGTGGACCCATCGGGCCACACCACCTGGAAAGTACTGCCTGCCGGCAACGAAGCAAACGGCATGCCGCTCTGCGCGCGATAGACCGCAGCGACCTGGCTGGCACCCACGCGGCGCACATCTTCCTGCGCCTTCACCGTGGTCAGTTCCACTTTTGAAAGATGCCGGTAACGATCTTCATAGGTGTCGATCATCAACAGCCCGACCGCGCCGGCCGAATAGGCCACGAACAGCGCCACCCAGAACCAGAACTTGGCTCCATGCAGGAATCGACGGTAGTTCATTGCCCGCCCCTCTTTCCAACCAATCGCTTGATCCACTGCTTCATTTTCCCCGCACCTTGCCGCGAAACCGCAGCGTCATACACGAAATCCCGGAAATCCTGCGTCCCATCCTGCGAACAGATCCCTCCATTCGCACAAAAACTGTTGACCAGCACACTGTCGGCACCACACGGTAGACCGAGTTCGCAGGCCGCAACCCGCCATGCCAGTTCACTGAGCTGTTCTCCCGCCACCAGGCCAGTGAGCGCCTGGTCCCCCGCCGCGCGCACGCCCATCCCCGGCGCGATCGCCATGAAGGCCTCCGGATCGCGCGATGTGCGCACCCGCTCGACCAGGTCACGGCGGTACTCGGGGCTGTCATGCAGCGGTTCGCCCTCGGCGAACAGCGATGCTTCCGCAGCCAGGTTGCCCTGCGTGGCCGCCTTGCGACGCTCGGCCAGCACCAGCGCGGACCCCAGCTTGTCACCGGGTACGAAACCGCCACAGCGCTGTGCCACGCGCTCGCGGGCCTGCACCATGGCCGGCGCGGCGGTCAGGCCCAGCCCGGCCAGCACGTTGTTGTCCAACCGGTAACCGCCCGGATCGATGGCGTACTGCGCGCAGTAGTCGTAGACCCGGCTGAGCATCCAGCGGGCTTCGTGGTTGCCTTCGTCGGCCTGCACGCGCAGGCGCTGCGCGTAGGCGTACAGATCGGTCGCATCCTCGATGTCCGCGCGCAGGTCCAGCGGCAGGCCCGAAGGCAGCCCGTTGCCGCGCTCGAACGCCGCCAGGCGACGCGCCAACGCTTCCGGCACGACCGGCAGGCTTGCCGCATCGTCCGCCGCAACCCGCGCCGTCGGCAGCTCGCCTGCGGTCACCGGCACCGATCCGGCATGGCCGCTGGCCCGATACCCGGCCACGCCCAGCACGGCCACCGCCGGCAGCACGAGCAACCAGGTTTTCAGGGTCGGAGCAAAGGCCATTGGCGGCAGTGAGCGTTCACGGCGCACAGGAAAGCACCAAGTTTAACAAGGCCCGACAGGCCTGTCTGAACCGGTTCCGTTCATCTCCGAGCGGCATCTCAGGCAATACGGAGACGCTCCGATGGTCTAGCATGGCCCCCTTTCCCGCGATTGCCCCCACCGCCATGCCGTTCCTGGAACTGACCCTGCGTTGCACCGAAGCTACCCAGCCCCGCTATGAGAATGCGCTGGAGGACGTTGGCGCACTGGCCGTCACGCTGCTTGATGCCGAGGCCGATACCAGCAACGAACAAGCCATCCTCGAGCCGGGCGTGGGCGAGACCCCGCTGTGGGACACCCTGGTGCTGAGCGCGCTGTTCCCGGCCGACAGCAATGCGCTGCTGCTGTTGGCCGCACTGGAGTCCTTCGACCCGGAGCTGGACTGGAGCAGCGGCAGCTTCCGCGCGGTCGAGGACGAAGACTGGGAACGCGCCTGGCTGGACCAGTTCCAGCCGATGGATTTCGGCAGCCGTACCTGGATCGTGCCGTGGAACCATGAACTGCCGGAGGCCGCGCAGGCGGCCGACGCCGCCGTGGTGCGGCTGGACCCGGGCCTGGCGTTCGGCTCGGGCACTCACCCGACCACCGCGCTCTGCCTGCGCTGGCTGGACCAGCTGGCCGTGGACGGCCTGCTGCAGGGCCAGCGCGTGCTCGACTTCGGCTGCGGCTCCGGCATCCTTGCGCTTGCCGCGCTGAAGCTGGGCGCCGCTGAGGCCATCGGCGTGGACAACGATCCGCAGGCACTGGTCGCCACCGCCGACAATGCCGAGCGCAACGGCCAGCAGGCGCGCATGCACGTCTACCTGCCACAGGACGAACCCGTCGCCACCTACCCGATCGTCGTCGCCAACATCCTTGCCTCGGCACTGGACGCGTTGGCCGAGCTGCTGGCCGCACGCGTCGCTGCCGGTGGCCGCATTGCCCTGTCCGGCATCCTGCATGGCCAGGAAGGTGAACTGCTGCAGCGCTATGGCGCATGGTTCGACGATCTGCAGGCCACCCAGGATGGCGACTGGATGCGCATCACCGGCGTGCGCCGCGCCTGATCGTGGTTGAATGACCGCTGGATCCGAGCCCGCACCCTGAGCATGTCCGAGCCGAACCCACCGCGCCGTCCCCTGGCCACCTTCCTGCGCACGACGCCGGAGGGTGAGGCTGCGCCTGCGACCGATGCGCGCACGCAGCACGACGTTGAGCACACAGCGCCTGCAATGCAGGCGCCGACCGAGCCCGTTGATCTGGCACATGCGCCGACGGCGGAGATGCGACACGACGATGACACGGTCATCGTTGATGACACCGCAGCCATCGAACCGGCACCGGTCGTACTACCGGCAACGACGGTTGCCGCCGATGCACCCAGTTTCCTCGGCAACCCGCGCCCACCTGCCCTGCCAACGCCGCGCTGGCACTGGGTGCTGGTCGCCGCGCTGGCGCTGCTGCTGGTCCTGCAGAGCGTGCTGGCCGATCGCACGCGGCTGGCCGCCGACGCCGGCAACCGTGCATGGCTGGGCACGCTCTGTGGCGTCCTGCGCTGCAGCCTGCCGGCCTGGCATGAACCCACCGCCTTCACCATGACCAGCCGCGAGATCCGCCCGCTGCCCGGGCAGGCCGGTGTGCTGCAGGTGCAGGCCAGCATCCGCAACGACGCACGCTGGGCACAGGCCTGGCCGGACCTGCGCCTGTCACTGTCCGATGCTGATGGCCGTGTGATCGGCAGCGGTGTGTTCACGCCTGCGCAGTACCTGGGCGAGAACCCCGGTGCGGCCCTGCTGGAACCGGGCCAGAGCGCGCGCGTCGCGTTCCGGGTACAGGAGCCCGCCGCATCCACCGTCGCATTCACCTTCGACTTCCTCTGACCGTGAAAAGGCGACCGGCCGTGGCAGGCCGGGCACGCTCGCGCTAGACTGGCCGCCACCACCTCGTCCGGCCGCGCGCTCCGCGCGCACGGGCCAACCGAATCGGGAACCCCCTTGAACGCTGTCCTTTCTCGTCCTGACAACAGTCGTGGCGCTCCCCGGCCACCGCTGCGTGAACATGTCGCCCAGTCCGTGCGCCGTTACCTGCGTGACCTTGATGGCTGCGACGCGGACGATGTCTACGAGATCGTGCTGCGCGAGATGGAGATTCCGTTGTTCGTGGAAGTGCTCAACCACTGCGAAGGCAACCAGAGCCGCGCTGCGGCAATGCTGGGCATCCACCGCGCCACCCTGCGCAAGAAGCTGAAGGAATACGGCATCAGCGCCTGAGCGCGCGCGTGGATAGTGCCGGCCGCTGGCCGGCAACCCCGTGAACGATGGCAGGATGTTGGCTTTTCCGGCCCCCGGCCCGGCCTAACCGTTGATTCACGCCATTTGTGGCATGATCACCGGGAGAATTACCCCCCCCCCCCCCCCGTCCAGTAATATCGCCCCAAAATGCCCCAAAACCGCGGGGGCTATCAGAACCAAATCACCCCCGAGATCAAGGCCCCCTGGGCCAAGATAAATATGCCCCAAAAACTTCATCAAAGGCACACCATT
>NZ_JASJSI010000029.1:0-33109 GCF_030237085.1 Stenotrophomonas maltophilia group sp. Smal32 | reverse complement strand
AAGCGCCAAGCGTATGGACGGGTCGAAGTGAAACCGAGAGCAACAAATTTTATGCTGTGTCCGCCCCGCCGCGCGACCAGATGAGCTGGGGCAACTTCCTGTGTCCGAACGGGGGTGTCTCCTTGGGCAAGTCCGCAGTTCCGAGCAATTGCTTTGTTGGGGTCTGGGGGGGTCGGGGGGGGGGGGGTGGGGGGGGGGGGGGGGGGGGGGGGGGGGGGCGGGGGCGGGGGGGGCGGGGGGGGGGGGGGGGGCGCCCCCCCCCCCCCCCCCCCACTACCGGTAGATCCACGCCATGCGTGGATGGAAGCCCGGCAGAATCACCCGCCCCCGCCCGCCTTCCAGTAATACCGCACCACATGGAAGAACACCGGCGCGGCGAAGCACACCGAATCCAGCCGGTCGAGCATGCCGCCATGGCCCTCGATCATGTGCCCCCAATCCTTGATGCCACGGTCACGCTTGATCGCCGACATCACCAGGCCGCCCCAGAATCCCATCAGGTTGATCAGCAGCGACAGGCCGAACGCCTGCAGCGGCGTGAACGGGGTGATCCACCACAGCGCAGCGCCCAGCGCGCTGGCACTCAGTACGCCGCCGATGAAACCCTCCACCGTCTTCGACGGCGACAGCTTCGGCGCGATCAGGTGCTTGCCCAGCAGCTTGCCCCAGATGTACTGCAGCACGTCCGAGGACTGCACCACGATCACCAGGAAGGCGAACAGCAGCACATTGCGCGACGGATCATGGCCGGGCACGTGCAGGTTCAGCAGCAGCGGCACGTGCGAGATGCAGAACACGCAGATCATCAGCCCCCACTGCACCTTCGCCGTGCGCTCCAGGTAGTGCGTGGTGTCGCCGCCGATGGTCGACAGGATCGGCAGGAACAGGAACGCATAGACCGGAATCAGCAGCGTGTACATCCCGTACCAGTCGATCCACACCAGGTAGTACTGCCAAGGCAGCACGATGTAGAACGCCGCCAGCAGCGCGTAGTAGTCACCCGAGCGCGTCGGTGCCAGGGTGATGAACTCGCGCAGCGCGAACAGCGAGATGATCGCGAACAGCACGATCACCCCGGCACGGCCGAAGAACAGCGCCAGCCCGACCACGATCGCCATCACCCACCATGCGCGGATGCGCGACACCAGATTGGCGATCACCGCGCTGGGCCGGCCGCGCTGGCGCCAGCGCAGCGATTCGGCCACCAGCGTGGCCAGTACCAGCACCGCACCGACGCCGGCGAACAGCAGGCCGGTCTGCTGGCCCACACTCTGCGTTGCCAGGTCGCCGGACACATCGATCAGGAAACTCATGCGCGCCCTCCGTTCGGCGCCAGGTCCAGCAGCGCCTGCCGGCTGCGGGCCAGGAATGCAGCCTTGTCCTCGTCGGCCTGCAACCGCAGCGGCGTGCCGAAGGTAGCCGTGCACAGCAAGGGCAGTGGCAGGAAGCGGCCCTTGGGCATCACACGCTTCAGGTTGTCGATCCATACTGGAACGAACTCCAGCTCCGGGCGTTGCCGGGCCAGGTGGTAGATGCCGCTTTTGAACGGCAGCAACGGCTCATCGCCCACGTTGCGCGTGCCTTCCGGGAACAGGATCAACGAGCAGTCCTCGTCCACGGCATCGCGCAGGGCCTGCAGCGGGTCCTGCTGGCGATGCCCGGCCTCGCGCTCGACCAGCACGCCGTTGAACACCGCATCGATCAGGTAGCGACGCAGGGCATCGCGCTGCCAGTACTCGGCAGCAGCAACCGGGCGCACCTGGCGCCGCAGCGCAGGCGGCATGGACGACCAGATCAGCACGAAGTCACCATGGCTGGCATGGTTGCCGTAGTACACGCGACGCTCGCTGGACGGCGCGCAACCGATCCACAGCGCGCGCGCGCCGGTCACCACATGGATCGCGCCACTGCAGGCGCGGGCAATCAGTTCGGCGAACATTGGTCCCTCCCGTTCACGTCTGCGGCCACAGCACGGCCAGCACCAGCAGTGCGAACTGCGCCGCGGTCAGCAGGTACTGGCGCAGCAGCAGGCGACGCATGCCGGCCCAGCGCGCGTCCCAGCCCCGCAGGGGCGCATCGGGCGCCGCGCGGCGCAGGCCACTGTCCTGCAGCAGCTGATCGGTGCGGCGCGCGGCGGCATCGCCGTCCAGGCCCTCATCGCGCAGCAGCTGCAGCAGGCTGGCGTCCAGCGCCACCCGCCACGCGTGGTACGTCTGCGCCGCCCCCGCAAACATGCTGGCCAGCAACCACCCTGCAGCGACCATCGCCAGGCCCGGCTCGGTGCCAAGCAGCAGCAATGCCACCAGCAGCAGCCCCAGCGACAGGCATGCCGGCCAACGCCCCTGCCGCAACAGCAGCTGCATGGTCGCAATGTCAGGCGTCGTGCTCATGCAGGGTCTCCGGCGGCAACGGTGATCCCGCGCAGGTGCGCCTTGCCCAGCACGATGCCTGGACGCGCTGCACGCACGATCGCCACCGCCGCATCGGCATCAGACGCACGACCACTGCGCAGCAGCCAGGCCGCCACGCTGGCAGCACTGCGCGAGTAGCCCAGCGCACAGCACACCAGCAACGGCCCCTGCGCCCGCAGGCGCTCGATGGCCTCGGCTGCCTCGCGCAGCTGCTCCGGCGTGGGCACCACCAGGTCCAGCATCGGCACACCGGCGTATGCCGCACCCGGCGCGCAGCAGGACAGCTCGGCGCAGGCATCGACCACGCCCACCAAAGGTGTCGGCAATGCCGTGCAGGGAATCCGGCCCAGCCACACGCCGTCCAGCACCGGCACCGGCTGCGGCGCGCGCCGGGTCCATAGCCGTGAATTCATCCACGCTGCCGCCAGATATGGAGCCAGCAGCCAGCGTGCCGCCATGGTCAAGCGACCATCGGCGCGCTTCTGGAACACCGCCGTACCCAGCCCGGCATAGGCAAGCGCTACCAGCAGCAGCGACGCCACCGGCCACAGCAGCCACAACGCCGCGCCACGCAGAAGCACCACCGGCACCAGCACTACAGTAGCCGCCAGCAGGTACAGCGCCGCCAATCGCCAACGTTTGGCATCGCGCGCAGTACGCCAGGCACGCAGCGGCGGCGTGCCCTGTTCCGGCCACAGCCACACGCACAGCCAGCCGGCCAGCAGCCCGGTCGGGATGTCGATGAAATGGTGCTGGAACGTGGTCAGCACCGAGACACCGATCAGCAGCGCCCACACATGCAGCACCCAACGCCACACGCCGTGCAGGTACTGCGCGAACTTCACCCAAAGCACGATCAGCAGCACGATGTGCAGCGATGGCGCCTGGTTGAACGGCTTGTCGAAGCCCAGCAGCACATCGAACAGCCAACCGAACACGCCGCCGATCTCCGGCCGCTCGAAACTGAAGCGCAGCGGCCACAGCAGGAAGCAGGTCACCGCGATCAGCTGTGCACTGAACAGCCGCAGCGCATGCCGGTCCAGTTCCAACCGTTGCCGGCACAGGAAGAAGGAGACTGCGTAGAAAAGGTCGATCGACCAGTACGGCACGATCGTCCACGGGACGAAGGGAATGCGCGTCTCCCAAGCGAACGCCATCACCGGCAGTTCGGCATGGCGACCGGCCATCCAGTTGGCGAAGCCGTAGCTGGCGAAGAAGAACGGACCCAGCAGGGCCAGCCACAGCAGAGCGCGCCGCCAGGGGCGCCCTTCCGCGGCCAGCGGGGTGGCGGCCAGTGTCGCCATCACGCGGTCCGGCGTGCCAGTGACACGGTGAAGATGCCGAATTCGTCGATGCGCTGCGCCACCTTCTCGAATCCAGCCAGGCGCACCAGCTCATCCATCTCCTGCTGGGTACGACGACGCATCACCCACGCTGCGCCGCCGCGGTGGCTGGTCAGCGCGCGCGCAATGAATTCCAGCTGCGGGTGCCAGGGCTGGCCGGTGTAGGCCAGGTAGCCGCCCACCGGCACCGTTGCGGCGATGCCCTGCAGCGAGCGCAGCACGGCGTCGTTGTCGGGGAACAGTTCGTACAGGCCCGACACCACCGCCAGCGTCGGCGCCGGATCGACCTTCGCCAGCTGCGACGGATCGAACGCATCGCCCTGCTCGAAGCGTGCGATGTCGGACGCACCGAGGCGCTCGATCAAGGCCTGGCCCTGGGTCACGTTCAGATCGCTGAAGTCACGCAGCACGATGCGGTCGGCGCGCTGTTCGCCCTGGCCCAGCGCTTCCAGCACATAGCGGCCATGCCCGGCGGCCACGTCCAGCACACGCACCGGCGTGCCTTGCCCACGCAGGCGCTGGGCGGCATCGCGCAATAGTTCCTGCAGGTGCTGGCCACGGATGCGGATGCCACGCCAGCCGATCGCATCCAGATAGTTGCGGTCGACCATGCGGCCGAACGGACCCTTGCCGCGCGCTTCGTCGCGATAGATGTAGTCCAGCGTGCTGCCGGAATCAAAACCGGTCTGCAGGCCCAGCGCGATGCCTTCGGACAACGTGCCGCCAAAACGCAGGCCGCCACGCACCACGCGCCAGCGCAGGTCCGCGAGGCTGTTGCGTTCCGGCGGCCAGGCCAGGATCTCCGATTCCTCGAAGGTCGGCCCGTGCCGGTGCGCATCGCGCCGTGACAGCTCACGCAGCGGCTCGGCGAAACGTGCCTGGATGAAACTGCGGATGCGCGCCAGCGCCGGTGCGCGGTCGCGCTCGCCCAGCGTGTCGTGGAAGAAGCCCGGCAGGTGCACGCGCTCCTTGACCGGGCTGGACAGGCGCTCGTAGAAGCGGTCCTGCGGGCCACGATGCACGACGAAGTCGGATCCGGACACCAGCAGCTGCACCGGCACGCTGATTGCCTGCGCATCGGCCACGATACGGTCGGCGGCCTCGTACAGGCCCAGCAGTACGCGCACCGAGATCGGGCGGGTGATCAGCGGATCGGTGCGGTAGCTCTCCACGCGCGCCGGGTCATGGGTCAGCCACTGCGGCTTGACGTAGCTGTTGACGAAGAAGTTGCCACGCAGCTTCTGCATCAATGCCAAGCCCGGGCGTGCGAACGGCACGTACAGCTTCACCTTGAACGCCGGCGAGGCCATCACCAGCGCACGCAGGCGCGGTGCGTAATCGTGCACCCACGTGGCAGCAACCACGGCGCCCACGCTCTGCGCGATCACCACGATGTTCTCCACCGCGATGCCGTGTTCGGCGCCGATGTGGGCGATGAAACTGTCCAGGTCACGCACCAGCGCCGGGAAGCCCGGTGCATCGCCACGTGCGCCTGGCGAACGGCCGTTGCCACGCGCATCCCAGGCGAAGAAGGCGGTGTCGGGCAGGTCCAGCTCGTCGACCAGGTGAGTGACGCGGCCGGAGTGCTCGTGGCCGCGGTGCAGCAGCACGATGGCCTTGCTGGCCGGGGCTGCGGTGGTGCCCGGCCAGTACCGGTAGAACAGCGGTACCTGATCGAAGCTGTGGAATTCCCGTTCCTGCGCCTGACGCATGCAATCTCCTGATTGATGTGGCGTGTTGTCTTGGTGTGTCTATCGCCGCGGCGTCGCCGCGGATTCCTTCAGCCCGTGCCGTACGCGATTGATCATCGTCAGCATGCACAGCACTGCCATGGCTGCGGCCACGCCGCTGACCGTCATCGCACCACCCCAGCCGAACGCCAGCAGCAGGCCCAGCACGCCGATCAGGAAGGCGCGGTCGCTCTTCCCCATCGGGCCGTCATAGCGACGGCTGGCCCCGACCATCAGCCCCAGCACGCCGGCGTATTCGCTCAGTGCCGCGGTCCAGGCCAGCAGCCACAGCGCCTCCGGGCGCACGCCGGGTACGCTGAGCAGGCTCAGGTACAGCGCCGCATCGGCGATCACATCGCACACTTCGTTCAGATAGGCGCCCAGCCGCGATTGCTGGCCGAATTCGCGCGCCAGCATGCCGTCCACGGCGTTGAGCGCCATGCGCAGCAGCATCCACAACGGCAGCAGCAGGTACAGCAGGGGCTGGGCAGGCGCGCAGCACCACACGGCCGCGGCCACCAGCAGCGAGACCACGGCGGCGGCCACGGTCACCGTGTTGGCGGTGATGCCGAGGCGGTAGAGCCCGCGCACGGCCGGACGCAACAGGTCCTGGAAACGTCCTTTCAATGCATAGATCGACATGATCCGTACCCGCTGATCCTTGGCAGTGCGGGCACAGCCTACCCCATCGTCGACTGATTCCGACAACCCGTCGCCGGTCCGGGGCTCAGCCCCCTGATCGGGCCGGATCAATGTGCCCAACCCGGTCCTGGGCCGATTGCTGCGGCAAATTACCCCTTCCGGCACCCGCCACCGGCCCCCACCGCCTACAATATCGGCCCCGCTCCGCTGCCGATTCTGTCCCATGACTGCTGATCTGTTGCCCGTCCGCCGGGCCCTCCTCTCCGTTTCCGACAAGACCGGTCTGGTCGAGCTGGCCACTGCGCTGGCGGCACGCGGCGTGGAGCTGCTGTCCACCGGCGGCACTGCCAAGGCGATCCGCGATGCGGGCCTGGCCGTGAAGGACGTGGCCGAGGTCACCGGTTTTCCGGAAATGATGGACGGCCGGGTCAAGACCCTGCACCCGATGGTGCACGGCGGCCTGCTGGGCCGCTCCGGCCTGGACGACGCAGTGATGGCCGAGCACGGCATCGGTGCCATCGACCTGCTGGTGCTGAACCTGTATCCGTTCGAATCGGTCACCGCCAAGGCCGACTGCACCCTGGCCGACGCGGTCGAGAACATCGACATCGGCGGCCCGGCCATGCTGCGTTCGGCAGCCAAGAACTTCGCCCGCGTGGCAGTGGCAACCGATCCGTCGCAGTACGCCGAACTGCTGGCCTCGCTGGACGCCAACGGCGGCCAGCTGACGGCTGCCACCCGCTTCGCGTTCTCGGTGGCCGCGTTCAACCGCGTCGCCCAGTACGATGCGGCGATCAGCAACTACCTGTCGGCGGTCACCGCCACCGACGCCGCCGTGCCGGCACGCGCCGAGTACCCGGCGCAGATGAATTCCACCTTCGTGAAGGTGATGGACCTGCGCTACGGCGAGAACCCGCACCAGAGCGGCGCGTTCTACCGCGACCTGTACCCGGTGCCGGGCACCCTGGCCACCTTCCAGCAGCTGCAGGGCAAGGAACTGAGCTACAACAACCTGGCCGATGCCGATGCGGCGTGGGAATGCGTGCGCCAGTTCGATGCGCCGGCCTGCGTCATCGTCAAGCACGCCAACCCGTGCGGCGTGGCCGTGGGTGCCGGCAACGGCGATGCCTACGAGCTGGCCTACGCCACCGACCCGACCAGCGCCTTCGGCGGCATCATCGCCTTCAACAAGCCGCTGGACGCCGCCACCGCCAAGGTCATCCTGGACCGCCAGTTCGTGGAAGTACTGATCGCCCCGGACTACGAGCCGGCCGCGCTGGAATACGCACAGAAGAAGGCCAACGTGCGCGTGCTGCGCATCCCGCATGGTGATGGCCTGAACAACTTCGACAGCAAGCGCGTGGGCTCGGGCCTGCTGCTGCAGTCGTCGGACAACCGCGGCATGACCCGCGACGAACTGAAGGTGGTCAGCAAGCTGGCACCGACCGACAAGCAGTTCACCGACCTGCTGTTCGCGTGGAAGGTGGCCAAGTTCGTGAAGTCCAACGCGATCGTCTACGCCAAGGACAACCGCACCATCGGTGTCGGCGCCGGCCAGATGAGCCGCGTGTACTCGGCCCGCATCGCCGGCATCAAGGCCGCCGATGCGAACCTGGTGGTCGAGGGTTCGGTGATGGCCTCCGATGCGTTCTTCCCGTTCCGCGACGGCATCGACGCCGCTGCTGCCGCCGGCATCAAGGCAGTGATCCAGCCGGGCGGTTCGATGCGCGATGCCGAAGTGATCGCCGCCGCCGACGAACATGGCCTGGCCATGGTGTTCACCGGCGTGCGCCACTTCCGCCACTGATGCTGGAGCGACACGGATGTCCACAGCTTCAATGAAATCGCTGGCCGTGCTCGCCCTCGCAGGCACGGCCACGCTGGCCGGCTGCAAGCCCGCAGTGGCCCCCCCGCCTGCGCCGGCGTCGGAGGCCGCCACGTCGGCCCCTGCCGAGCCGACGGCGCACGTGAGCCGCACCGCACGACTGCGGGCATTCCTGGTCCAGCGCTATGGCAAGAAGGCCAGGCTCTCCGGTGAATGGCACGGCAGCTGGAACGACGACGGCGAGACCCGCCCGATGGACTGGCACGTCTGCGCCGAGCAACCGGTGGTGAGCGGTGACAGCTGGCAGCAGTTGCTGGCGGTCTGCGGCGCACTGTCCGAAGGCGCACACATCGATGCGGGAATGATCGACTTCTTCGTGCTGCGCCCGAAGGGCGATGGCTTCGAAGTGGCCAGCGAACTGACCGGCGAACGCTTCGGCAGCGGCGGCCAGCCCGGCACGGTCAGCGTCATCCGCGCCGGCAGCGACTTCCATGGCTTCCGTGTCGAGGACGGCTGGTTCGGGCAGGGCTTCTCGCTGCTCTCGCAGTCGCTGATCCTGCCAGGCCCGAACGGCCTGGTCGCCACCGGCAGCGTCCGCAGCCATATCGACAATGACGCCCAGTACGAGTGCGACAACCTGGGTCCCGGCACCGACCCGGACACCGCCGAAGACTGCCGCACCCGCCGCTTCAGCATCGATTTCGCACTGCGTTTCGACGACAGCGATCGCAGCGCGCGCATCTGGCCGCTGCTGATCGAGGAAACCGGCACCACCTGTGGCGGCAAGCAGGTCCGGCAGGAACACCGCTTTACCCTGGACCCGAAGACCTGGGCCTATTCCTTCCCCGAATCGCTGCGACGCGAAGGCTGCGAATGAAGCACCTGCGCCGACGGGGACATCGACCTTCCCTTCCCACGCAATCTGGAATCTCGTGATGAACGTACTTGTCATCGGCTCTGGCGGCCGCGAACACGCCCTGGCATGGAAGCTGGCCCAGTCCTCCCGTGTCACCGAAGTGATCGTGGCGCCCGGCAATGCCGGCACCGCCAGCGAAGACAAGTGCCGCAACGTGGCGGTGAAGGTCACCGACATCGACGGCCTGCTGGCGCTGGCCCAGGCCGAAGGCGTGGCGCTGACCGTGGTCGGCCCGGAAGTACCGCTGGTGGCCGGCGTGGTCGACCGCTTCCGCGCCGCTGGCCTGCGCGTCTTCGGGCCGACCGCCGCAGCCGCGCAGCTGGAGGGCAGCAAGGCCTACGCCAAGGATTTCCTGGCCCGCCACAACATCCCCACCGCGTTCTATGCCGTGCACACCGAGGTGGATGCGGCGTTGGCCTACATTCGCGACAAGGGCGCGCCGATCGTGGTCAAGGCCGATGGCCTGGCCGCCGGCAAGGGCGTGATCGTGGCGATGACCCTGGCCGAAGCCGAGGACGCCGTGCGTGACATGCTGTCGGGCAACGCCTTCGGCGACGCCGGTGCGCGCGTGGTGATCGAGGAATTCCTCGATGGCGAGGAAGCCAGCTTCATTTCGATGGTGGACGGCGTGCATGCGCTGCCGATGGCCACCTCGCAGGACCACAAGCGCGTCGGCGATGGCGACACCGGTCCGAACACCGGCGGCATGGGCGCATACTCGCCGGCCCCGGTGGTCACCCCGGAAGTGCATGCCCGCGTGATGCGCGAGGTGGTGAACCCGACCGTGCAGGGCATGATCGCCGACGGGATCCCGTTCACCGGCTTCCTCTATGCCGGCCTGATGATCGATGCCAACGGCGCGCCGAAGGTGATCGAGTTCAACGTACGCTTCGGCGATCCGGAAACCCAGCCGGTGATGCTGCGCCTGCAGTCGGACCTGGTCGAGCTGGTGGAAGCGGCCATCGACGGCCGTCTGGACCAGGTGCAGGCGCAGTGGGACGCACGGCCGTCGCTGGGCGTGGTGATGGCGGCGAAGCCGTACCCGGAAGCGCCGATCACCGGTGACGTGATTTCCGGCCTGGATGAAGTGCCGGCCACTGCCAAGGTATTCCACGCCGGTACGGCATTGGATGCACAGGGCCAGGTGGTCAGCGCCGGCGGCCGCGTGCTGTGCGTGGCCGCGCTGGGCGACAGCGTGGGTGATGCGCAGGCCAATGCCTACGCCGGCGTGGCCAAGGTGACGTGGGCCAACGAGTTCCACCGCAACGACATCGGCTGGCGCGCGATCGCACGCGAGGGCTGAGGCCGACGCGGCATCAGGGCATCCATGCATCGCGTGGATCCACTGGATCTTGCCGCATCCATGCATGGCGTCGATCATGCGGGGCTTGGGGTAGATCCACGCCATGCGTGGATTGAACACCATGGAAAAGCGAAGGCCCGGCAGAACCGGGCCTTTGCTTTACAGGACTGCTTCGAGGCCCTTCCGTTCAATCAGGTTAAGCAACTTCAGTGACGGTCCGCTGGGCTTCTTTTCGCCCTGCTCCCAGCTGCGTACGGTGGAAACGCTGGTATTGAGAACTCCCGCAAATACCGGCTGACTGAGCTGCAATGACGTACGCAGGGCACGGATCTGGGCACTGCTGTATTCAGGGACCGGCTCAAGGCAAAGCGCTTCGTAGCTGCTCAACCGACGTTTATCAATGAAACCATGCGCGTGCAGACTCACAGCCGCATCATGCACCGCTTCAAGAAGCGCACTTTTCGCACGCCGTCGCTCAGGGGGCTTCGTCATGGCCGATCTCCTCTAGATCCCCGTATTCCACGGCACGATTCAGCTGCGCCGTACTCATTTTCAGGAACTCCGATGCGTACAACTGCAGCGCATCCCGTTCCGCATTCGTGATCGCAGTACGTTCATTCTTCTCGTAGCCGAAAAGGAAGAACCAATGCCCGCCTCGCTGCGTAGCGACGATGATTCGAACGCTCCCACGCTTTCCTCGCCCCGGCAACGCAACGCGCTTCTTGAAGATTCAGCCGCCAAGATCAGCATCCACCAGACCCGCTTCCATTTCACGTACCGACCGGTACAGCGCAGCGTCGGACAGGGTGGTCCTGCGCATGCTGCGATTGAAACTTCGTGTGCGGAAGATGCGTGGCATGATCATACCGTGCCACTGCGTGGTACGGCGTGAACATCAGCATCCAGCACATGACCCGGTCGGCGCAATCACCGCCCTGGCGTCAGAGTAGAGCCACGCCATGCGTGGCCAAGCCCCACAAATGAAGAAGGCCCGGCACTGCTGCCGGGCCTTTCACAATTCCAACGCCCTCCCGCTTACGCGGTGAACAGCGCCTTCATCTTCTTCAGCGCGTTCGCTTCCACCTGGCGGATGCGCTCGGCCGACACGCCGTACTCGTCGGCCAGCTCCTGCAGCGTCACCTTGCTGTCGGCATCCAGCCAGCGGCGGCGGATGATGTCGCGCGAACGGGCATCCAGCTCGGCCAGGCCTTCGCGCAGCAGCTGCATCTGGTTGTCTTCGCTATCGGCACGTTCGTAGGCCATCGACGGATCTTCGTCGTTGGCGACCAGGAACGCGGCCGGCGACGGCGGCGCGTGTTCGTTGTCCTCGTCGGTCGGCGCATCGAAACCGATATCGCGACCGGACAGGCGCGATTCCATTTCCATGACCTCGCGCTCGGACACGTTCAGGTCCTTGGCGACGGCACTGACTTCAGCCGCGTTCATCCAGCCCAGGCGCGTCTTCGACTTGCGCAGGTTGAAGAACAGCTTGCGCTGCGCCTTGGTGGTGGCGACCTTCACGATGCGCCAGTTCTTCAGGATGAACTCGTGCATCTCGGCACGGATCCAGTGCACGGCGAAGGAGACCAGGCGCACACCCATTTCGGGGTCGAAGCGCTTGACCGCCTTCATCAGGCCGATGTTGCCTTCCTGGATCAGGTCACCCAGGGCAAGGCCATAGCCGTTGTAGCCGCGGGCCACGTGCACCACGAAGCGCAGGTGCGAATGCACCAGCTCGCGGGCGGCGTCCAGATCGTTGCCGTCGCGGAAGCGACGGGCCAGGTCCTGTTCGTCATCGACCGACAGCACCGGTATCTGGTGCACGGCACCGATGTAGGCGTCCAGCGAACCGAGCGCACTGGGAATCGGGAGATTGTTTGCCACAAGGGCAGTAGAGGTGTTCTGGCTCATAGGCACCCATCTTAGCAGTCCGGGATTTGGACTGCTAAAGGAGGAAAAAGTTCCAGCATCCTATTGATGCAACACTGGTCCCAAACAGAGCCCTACCGTAGCGCGATTTGATGACAGTGGCGAGCATGCTTTTCGGGATTCACAATCCCTTGGAATTCAAGCAATTACCTACCGGAAACCGGCCGATTCCGGTCAAGCTTAGCTGAACAGGCCGTCCCGGACGCCCATTCAGGGCCGGCAACGTTGCCCGGCGTTCAGCCCCGGACCGGCACCGCCGCTCAGAGCGCCGAACGCGGCGGCAGCGACCAGTCGACCGGGGCCTGGCCGCGGCGCTGCAGGTACTCGTTGGCCATCGAGAAATGCCGGCAACCCAGGAAGCCACGGTGGGCCGACAACGGCGACGGATGCGGCGACTTCAGCACGCGGTGGCGGCGGGTATCGATGACCTTGCCCTTCTGCTGCGCATAGGCGCCCCAGAGCATGAACACCAGGCCTTCGCGTTCGCGGTTGAGCACATCCACCACGTGATCGGTGAAGCCTTCCCAGCCACGGCCCTGGTGGGCGCCGGCCTTGCCCTCTTCCACCGTCAGCACCGCGTTGAGCAGCAGCACGCCACGCTGCGCCCACGGAATCAGGCAGCCATGGTCCGGGCGCGGGAGGCCGAGATCGCTCTCGATCTCCTTGTAGATGTTCAGCAGCGACGGCGGCACCGGTACGCCAGGCGCCACCGAGAAGCTCAGGCCATGGGCCTGGCCTCGGCCGTGGTACGGGTCCTGGCCGAGGATGACCACCTTTACCTGCTCAAACGGCGTGGCGTCGAACGCAGCAAAGATCTGCGGGCCAGGCGGGAACACTGCCGCACCAGCGGCCTTGCGCTGGCGCAGGAAGCTGGACAGCTCGCGCATCTGCGGCTGCAGGAGGTAATCGCCGACATGCTGCTTCCAGCTCGGTTCCAGCTGGATCGTCGGGGTGTCGGCTACTTCATCCATCATCGAATCAGGGGTCCATCGTTCAATCGGGCCAGCCGCAGCTGGAACAACACCTTGGTGACCAGCAGCCGTTCTTCGATCGGCTTGAGCACCAGGTCGTTGGCACCGGACTGCAGCAGCCCGGTCTGGTTGTGCGGGTTGCCGTCGCCGGTCATCACCAGCACCGGCAGGCGGCGCTTGCCGTAGCCAAAGTCCACGCGCACGCGCTGCACCACATCGCGGCCGCTCAGTTCGCCCTTCAGGGTGACGTCGGTCAGCACCAGGTCGATGCGGTGGCGGCTGCGGCCCAGCGACTCGGCAGTGAGCAGCGTGAACGCCTCTTCGGCACTGACCACGTGCAGCACGTTCAACTGCTGACGTTCCAGCATGCGCTTGGTCGCTTCGGCCACCACGCGGCTGTCCTCGATGTAGAGGATGGTGGCGCCGGGAATGGTCTGCGGCTGCACATAGCCGCGGATGAAGGTCGCCAGCGCTTCATGGCCGAGAGACTTGTCGAAATAGTCGGTGACGTACTCGGTAAAGCGGCGCTGCTCCAGGTGCTGCTGGGCGTCGCCGGACACCACGATCACCGGCACATAGGCCTGGCCGGCGGCTTCGCGGACCATCCGCGCCAGGGCCAGTCCGTCGCCGTCACGCAGCGTCAGCGAGGTGGTCACCAGGTCCACCGGGCCCTGCGCCAGCGCCTGCTGCGCGTCCTCGATGCTGTCGCAGCCGATCACGTCCACGCCGGGCAGGTCGCGCTTCAGCACGTCGGCGATCAGCTTGCGCACCAGCTTCGAGCCATCGACCACCATCACCCGCGTCGCGGGCCCTTCAAGGTGCTTCAGCGCTTGCGGTTGCATGCCGGTCTCAGGTGTCGGTCGGGCGCGTCTGGCGCAGGAAGTGGCCGGTCACCAGCCACGCACCCAGCCAGCCCAGCAGCAGCGTGCCGAGCAGGACCAGGCCGCCATGCAGCAGGTCCAGGCCGTGCAGCACGAACGGACTGCCGTAGCTGCGCGAAAGTTCGGCCAGCGGCACGCGCAGCGCGGCACCGGCGGCGCCGATCAAGGCCAGCGCCACTGCACCGGCACCCAGGCCATACCACGCGCCCAGGTACAGGAACGGGCGGCGGATGAAGCCATCACTGGCACCGAGCAGCTGCAGCACGCCGATCTCTTCGCGGCGGGCCTGGATGTCCAGGCGCACGGTGTTGCCGACCACCAGCGCGGCGCCGACGCCGAGCAGCACCGACAGCACCTGCACCAGCCGTGCACCGAACGCCAGCCAGGCATCCAGGCGCTGGCGCCACAGTGCATCGTGCTGCACCAGGTCGGCCTCGGGCAGGCTCTCCAGCGCACGTGCCAGGCGTGCGTCGTCCTTGCCCTGGCCGGGGGTGATCACCAGCAGCGAGGGCAGCGGATTGTCATTGAGTGCGTCGATCGCCTCGCCGAGGCCGGCATCGCGCAGTTCCTGCAGGCCCTGCTCGGGCGTGCGCACGTTCACTTCGGCCACGTCGTCGCGGTCGCGCAGCTGGCCGGCCAGGCGCAGCGCACCGGGACCATCGACGTTGCCCTTCAGGAACACGTTGATGTCGCGCGACTGCTGCACGCTGCCGGCGAACTGCTTGAGGTTGTCCAGCGCGATCGACAGGCCCAGCGGCAGGGCCAGCGCCAGCGCCATGACCATCACCGTCAGCAGGGTCGCCCACGGCTTGCGGAAGGCACGGCCGAGGCTGAACACCACGCTGTGCGCGTGGTGCTGGAACCAGACGCCCACCCGAGAGGGAGCGGCGGTTTCGCTGTTTTCGTTCTTCGCCATGCGTTACTCCGCCAGGTCCTGCGGCGAGATGTCATCCACCAGCCGGCCATGGTCGAGGATCAGCACGCGCTTGCGCATGCGGCGCAGCAGCGGCAGGTCGTGGCTGACCACCAGCACGCTGGTGCCGCGCGAGGGCAGCTCGGCGAACAGGGCCATGATCTCCGCCGCCAGGGTCGGGTCGAGGTTGCCGGTAGGCTCGTCGGCCACCAGCAGCTTGGGTTCACCGACAATGGCGCGGGCGATGCCGACGCGCTGCTGCTCGCCGGCCGACAGCTGCGAGGGCAGTGCCTTCTCGCGATGGCCCAGGCCCATCCGCTCCAGCACCGAGCGCACGCGCTTGCCGATGTCGCCGCGGCGGGTGCCGCGCAGGATCAGTGGCAGCGCCACGTTCTCGGCGATGGAGCGGTCCATCAGCAGGCGATGGTCCTGATAGACCGCACCGACCGCGCGACGGTGGCGGGGCACGTCGCCGCCGCGCACCTTCAGCAGGTTGCGCTCGTCAAACACGACGGCACCGCGGCTGGGCCGCTCGTCCAGGTGGATCAACTTGAGCAGGGTGCTTTTGCCCGCACCGGAATGGCCGGTGACGAACAGCATCTCGCCCGGCGCAACCTCGAAGCTGACATCGATCAGCGCCTCGTGGCCACCGGCGTACTGTTTGCTGACATTGTCGAAGCGCAGGACACTCATGCCCCGATTATGCAGGAGCGGCGCGACGGCGTGGAGATGGTGGGGCGATTGGTGGCAGCCGCGAGAGCAGCCGAGCGTAGGCTCGGCTCTACAGGGCGGCATGGGGGCTGTAGAGCCGAGCCCATGCTCGGCTCAGTGCGGACCAAGGTCCGCACCCACCCCCGGCCGATCAGCTGCCCGACAGCATCCGGCGGATCTTGCGGCCGATGCGGGTCAGGAACGAATCGCCGGTATCAGCGGCCGTGCGCACCGGCTTGGCCACCACCTGCACCGGGGTGACCGGGCTGGCGCTGTTGCCGGTATTGGCCTGCACGCCCTCGGCACCCTCGACCGGACGGCCGTGGCGACGACGACGGCGCTTGCGCGGCTTGTGCTCGCCGTCCACCGCACCTTCCGGTGCGCCTTCGGCACGCGGCGGGCGCGGCGGACGCGGAGCCTGGGCGGTGGCGCCATCGGCACCGGCGGCCGGCGCGGCAGCGCCCTGCTCGCCTTCCACGCGTGGCTTGCGCGGGCCACGCGAACGGCGTTCGCCGCTGCGCTCACCGTCACGGCCACCACGGCCACCACCGCCGCCGGAACGGCCGCCACTGCGGCCACCGCCTCGACGCTCTTCCTCGGCGGCGCGGGCTTCGCGCGCTTCGCGGAAGATCTGGCCGACGCTTTCGTTGTCCTCGCCTTCCTCGCCTGCCGCCGGGGCCGGGCGTTCCGGGCGCGGCAGCGGCGTCAGCAGTTCCTTGGTGACCGGCTCGGACGGAATCTTCTGCTCGATGTAGGCCTCGATGTCCGGCAGGCCCATGGCGTAGCGCTCGCAGGCGAAGCTGATCGCGTCGCCCTCTTCCCCCAGGCGCGCGGTGCGGCCGATGCGGTGCACGTAGTCTTCGGCATCGAACGGCAGGTCGTAGTTGTAGACGTACTTGATGCCGTCGATGTGCAGGCCGCGGGCGGCCACGTCGGTGGCCACGAGGATTTCCAGCTGGCCCTTCTGGAAGCGGTTGAGCAGGCTCTCACGCTTCTTCTGCGGCACGTCGCCGGACAGCACGCCCACGCGGTAACCGGCCTTTTCCAGCGAACGCGCCACGCGCTCGACGAACACCTTGGTGTTGACGAAGACCATGGTGCGCGCGCCTTCGCTGCGCGACAGCAGGCCGAGCAGCAGCGGGATCTTCTCGTCGTCGGCCGGGAAGTAGATGCGCTGGCGCACGCGGGCGGCGGTGATGGTCTCGGCTTCGACCACCAGCTTCTGCGGCTCGTTCATGTGCTCGTAGGCCAGCTCCAGCACGCGATGGCTGAGGGTGGCACTGAACAGCAGGGTCTGGCGGGTGGTGCGCTCGGGCATGCGGCGCAGCAGGAAGCGGATGTCCTTGATGAAGCCCAGGTCGAACATGCGGTCGGCTTCGTCCAGCACGCAGATCTCGCAGGCGTGCAGCGAGACCACCTTGTGCTGCTTGACGTAGTCGATCAGGCGGCCCGGGGTGGCGATGATCACGTCCACGCCCTGCTGCAGCAGTTCGCGCTGCTTGTCGTAATCCACGCCGCCGTAGACCAGGGCGAAGCGCAGGCCCAGGTCGGAACCGAACTTCACCGCATCCTTGTGGATCTGGATGGCCAGTTCGCGGGTCGGGGCGAGGATCAGCGCGCGCGGATCTTCCGGCTTGCGGTCGGCCAGCGCCGGACGCGTCAGCAGGCGGTTCACGACAGCGACCAGGAAGGCCAGGGTCTTGCCGGTGCCGGTCTGGGCCTGGCCGGCAACATCACCGCCGGGCAGCGCGACCGGCAGGGTCAGCGCCTGGATCGGGGTGCAGCGGGTGAATCCGGCTCCTTCAAGACCGGCCTGCAGGGCCGGATGCAGCTCGAAGGAGGAAAAGGTCAAATCGGTCAGCGGTTTGTCGCTCATGAGTCCGTCTTGGTATGGCCGCCGGCCCGTGGGGCGGCTGGCACTTCATCGTCTAGGGGCACCGTCGCAAACTGCGGCCCCTGCGGCGGGTTGGCAGGCTGGGACCGCTCGGTCCGAACGCCGCACAATGGCCCAGTTTAACGCACTCGGGCCGGCAAACCGGAACGCCCTGTCTCACGAACCGAAGAGACGACCAGTCTTCATCCAGCCACACCGGACTTGAACGACCTGGCCGGGCCCGCTGGTGTCGCCCGCTGCCACCCCCATCTTCGGGAAGACAGTGAAATCCGACACATACCGAGCTTCGAAGCGATCACGATACGCTGGGTTCCAGCCGGCGCCTGTCCCCGCCCTGCGATAGGGGTACACTGCCGGCCGTGAGCGTCCAGGCATCCCGCCGAACGCACCGCGGCAGTGCGCCGCGAGGCAACGACGAGGGTCGCGCCACCGGGCATGGCCCAGTTCACCCACCTCCGGCATGGCCGGGTGCAATCCAAGACGAGAAACCAAGATGAGCGACAAGGTTGTACATGTCGGCGACGCCGACTTTGATAGCGCAGTGCTGAATTCCAAGGAACCGGTGCTGGTCGATTTCTGGGCCGAATGGTGTGGCCCGTGCAAGATGATCGCCCCGGCGCTGGACGAACTGGCCGATGCCTACCAGGGCCGTGCCAAGATCGCCAAGGTCAACGTCGACCACAACCGTGCGCTGGCCGCCAAGTACCACGTGCGTTCGATCCCGTACCTGGTCGTGTTCAAGGACGGCGAGAAGGTCGGCGAGCAGATCGGTGCGGTGGGCAAGGCCCAGCTGGCCGGCCTGCTGGACAAGGCCCTGGCCTGATCCTGCTGTTCCCCGGCAGCCGCCGACCGCGGCTGCCGGCGGGCGCACCGCGCCCATGATGAATGCTGTTCCCGGCAGCCCTTGCATGGCGCCGCAGGCCGATGATAGTGTCGGCATATCCGGCCGCGTTCGCGTGCCGCACCCTCTGGACGCAGTTTCTTCCAGACCCATTCCCAACGTTCGCCGCCCCAGCCGGGCGCTCGCACCTTCAAGCGAGGAATAACGCTCTTGTCCGATAACACTTCCGAAACCGGCAGCGCTGATGCGCCCGCCGAAAAGCGCGTGCGCAAGCCCCGCGTGAGCAAGGCCGCCGCCCCGGCAGCCGCCGAAACCAGCGCCGCTCCGGCGCAGCCGACCCTGCCGCTGGCCGCCGCGCCCGAGGCACCGGCCCCCGCCTCCGCACCGAGCGCACCCGCCGCCGAGGCTCCTGCCAGCAGTGGCGGTGGCGAAGGCGGTGAGGGTCGCGAATCCGGCCAGCCGCGGCAGCAGAACCACCAGGGGGGTGGCCAGAACCAGGGCCAGAACCCGTACAACCAGAACGGCCAGCAGGGCCAGGGGCAAGGCCAGGGCAACCGCCGTGACCGTTTCCGCAACCGCCGCGACCGTGACCGCAACAACAACCGCTTCCGCGACGACGGCCTGCCCAACGACGGCGGCGAGCAGCAGCCCTTCGTGCCGCGCCCGCATGCGAACGTGCCGGAAGGCTTCCCGGTTTATTCGCTGAGCGACCTCAAGCGCATGCCGGCACAGAAGCTGCTGGAAATCGCCGAGCAGCTGCAGATCTCCGAAGGCGTGGCCCGCGCCCGCAAGCAGGACGTGATCTTCGCCCTGCTGAAGGTGCTGACCCGCCATGGTGACGGCGTCGCCGCCGACGGCGTGCTGGAAATCCTGCCGGACGGCTTCGGCTTCCTGCGCGCGGCCGAAGCCAGCTACCTGGCCGGCCCGGACGATACCTACATCTCGCCCAGCCAGATCCGCCGCTTCAACCTGCGCACCGGCGACCACATCTCTGGCCGCATCCGCTTCCCGAAGGACGGCGAGCGCTACTTCGCGCTGAACATCGTCGACACCATCAACGGCGAGCCGATCGAAGCGTCGAAGAACAAGGTGCTGTTCGAGAACCTGACCGCACTGTTCCCGCGCCGCCGCTTCACCCTGGAGCGTGGCAACGGTTCGTCGGAAGACATCACCGGCCGCATCCTCGACCTGATGGCACCGCAGGGCAAGGGCCAGCGCTCGCTCATCGTGTCCCAGCCGAAGGCGGGCAAGACGATGATGATGCAGCAGGTCGCCACCGCCATCACCACCAACCATCCGGACGTGCACCTGATCGTGCTGCTGATCGACGAGCGCCCGGAAGAAGTGACCGAAATGCAGCGCACCGTGCGCGGCGAGGTCATCAGCTCGACCTTCGACGAGCCGGCCGCGCGCCACGTGCAGGTGGCCGAAATGGTCATCGAGCGTGCCAAGCGCCTGGTCGAGCACAAGAAGGACGTGGTGATCCTGCTGGACTCGATCACCCGCCTGGCCCGCGCCTACAACAACGTGGTGCCGAGCTCGGGCAAGGTGCTGACCGGTGGTGTGGACGCCAACGCCCTGCACCGCCCGAAGCGCTTCTTCGGTGCCGCGCGCAACGTGGAAGAAGGCGGCAGCCTGACCATCATCGCCACCGCGCTGGTCGACACCGGCTCGAAGATGGACGAAGTGATCTACGAAGAGTTCAAGGGCACCGGCAACAGCGAAGTGCACCTGAGCCGTCGTATCGCTGAAAAGCGTGTGTTCCCGGCCATCGACATCAACCGTTCGGGCACCCGCCGCGAAGACCTGCTGATCGAACCGGAACTGCTGCAGAAGATCTGGATCCTGCGCAAGCTGCTGCATCCGATGGATGAAATGGCCGCGATGGAATTCCTGCTCGACAAGATGAAGAACACCAAGTCCAACGACGAGTTCTTCGGTTCGATGAAGCGCTGATCCACGGCATTGCATCGAAAAGAACCTGCCGCTCGCTGCGGCAGGTTTTTTTTTGCCTGCAGGGCGACCCACTTCACTTCACCGCCGCCCGGTTTTGGCGATAATCCGCCCGATGCCCTGCCCGGCCCCGAGGGCCTGGCCACCGATTCCCGCTGTCGCCCCTTCCGGAGAACCGGTCGGGTCCAGCCTCCTGCCGGATCCGTCGACGCATGCGAACGCTGTCTCCCCGCCTCAACCTGGGCAAGCTGATCCTCGCCCTGGCCCTGCTCAGTGCCATCATCGCGCTGGCCAACACCCTGCTGGCCAGCTACCGGGTGCAGCGCGACCAGCTGGTCGGCAATACCTTGGAAGCCAACCGCGTCTACGCCACCAAGCTGGCCGAGACCACCCAGAACTTCCTGCTGGCTGCCCAGCAGGAACTGGCCTACGCCGCCACCCGGCTCGGCCAGGGCAATCTCGATCCGGCGCAGGCCCAGGACGAAGCCAGCCGCCTGCAGCTGCAGACCAACAGCTTCAACTCTTCGCTGGTGGTGGATGCCGACGGCCTGGTGATCGCCACCTCGCCGCAGACCCTGCAGCTGCAGGGCGAAGTGCTGCACAGCGTCGGCAACAACGCCGCACTGGCCGCGCGCCAGCCGATGATCAGCGACCCGTACCAGTCGGCCACCGGCAAGCTGCTGGTTTCGCTGTCACACCCGATCTTCGACCGCCAGGGCCGCTATCGCGGCTACGTCAGCGGCACCCTGTACCTGCGCCAGCGCAGCGCGCTGCACACGCTTCTGGGCAAGCACTACTACCGTGATGGTTCCTACCTGTACGTGGTCGACCGTCATGGTCGCCTGCTGTACCACGCCGATGGCAAACGGGTGGGCGACTACGTGGTCGGCAACCCCGCGGTGAAGGCCGTGGTGCGTGGCGAGCGCGGCGCGCAGCAGGTGCGTAACAACCTGGGCGTGTCGATGCTGGCCGGCTACGCGCCGGTGGCGGCCACCGGCTGGGGCATCATCGCCCAGCGCCCGACCGAGGCCACGCTGCAGCCGCTGTCGCGGTTGATGACCGCAGTGATCTGGAACGCGATTCCGCTGGGCCTGCTGTCGCTGCTGATCACCTGGTGGTTCGCCCGTCGCATCTCGATGCCGCTGTGGCAGCTCGCACGCAACGTGCAGGGTGGCGAAGACACCGGCAACGCGATCAACCACGTCAGCGGCATCCGCGCGTGGTACTTCGAGGTCGCCCAGCTGAAGCAGGCGGTACTGCACAGCTTCAATGCGCTGCAGGACCGCATCGGCACGCTCAACCGCGCCAGCCGCACCGATCCACTGACCGGCCTGCTCAACCGCCGTGGCCTGCAGCAGGCGCTGGATGCCCTGCAGGTACAGGGCATCCCGTTCGCGATCCTGGCACTGGACATCGATCGCTTCAAATCGATCAATGACAACCACGGCCATGATGTCGGCGACGCCGCCATCGTCCATATCGCCGACCAGATGCGCCGCTACTCGCGCGACAGCGACATCCTCTGCCGCGCCGGTGGCGAGGAGTTCCTGCTGCTGTTGCCGGGCATCAGCGCCGAGTCAGCGCGACAGGCTGGCGAGCGTCTTCGCCAGCACATTGCCGACCATCCGTTTGAGCCGGTCGGCACCATCACCGTCTCGCTGGGCGTGGCCCATTTCCCAAGCTTCCACATCGACGCCGAGCAGGCGCTGCGACTGGCCGACAAGGCGCTGTACCTGGCCAAGGAACAGGGCCGCAACCGGGTGGTGGTCTACCCCTACGCCGATTGACGCGGAGCCGGCCTGGCCGGCTCCGCAGTGATCGTCAGCCCTGCTCCAGCGGCGTCAGCAGGCGCAGGCCGCGCTTGGCGCCGTCCACCATGTAGATGCCGCCCTCGGGCAGCAGGTCGCTGCCGGCCTGCTCGATCGCATCTGCCTTCCGCCACGGCACGGCCTGCCGCGGGCCCGGAATGAAGGCACGCCAGCGGCCATAGCGCTCCGCTCCATTGGGATCATCGTTCAGGCCGAAATTCACCGGTATGCGTACCGTCCAGCTGTCGCGGGTGCTGGCTTCGCCGGTAGTCGGTGGCTTGAACGTCCACTTGCGGGCACTGCTGACGGCGGCCCTGGCCAGGATCTCGCGCATCTTGGCAAGGGCGCGCTCGCGTCCGACCACGGTCATGTTCACCTGCTCGGCGACGACATCGGCCACCGTGCCATCACGCGCGATCCTGACCACCAGCAGCACTTCACCCTGCCCACCGCTCCGATAGACCTCTTCCGGATAGCGCGGGGGAGTCATGCGCCCTTGGGTCACCGAATCGGTGGCCTTCTCATCGTACTCGCTGAAATTGACGCTGGTCATGCTGACTTCGTAGCCACCATCGGCCATGGCCTTGCCGCGCAGGCGCACCCGCAATGGCGCACGTGCCGCCACCGCCTTGCCATCGCGCAGGGTGGGTTCGAAGCGCCAGCCACCGATGGTGCCCTCCACGAAGGACGCGATGCTCGGAGACAGCATCGACTTCTGGTCCAGTACCAGTGAACTGACCGCGCCCTCGGGCGTGACCTCGATATGGCCAGAGAGCACCATGCTCATCTCCGCGGTGGCACGCACCGCGCGCGTGGTCTGTGCGCTGGCATCGCCAGCAAGCAGGGGAGCGCCGGCACCGACGGCCAACGCGAGAGCGAGGAACAGGGGGCGACGCATCATTGCCGGATCCTTGGTGATGAGTGCCGAGCGTAGCGCAGTCTTCACATCCGGGACAGTCCGGCCTGGCTACGCCAACCGGTGCGCGCCAGCATAGGGCGGTGTATCCGGATAGTCACCGCGGGCGAAGCGCTCCTGCAGGCCCTGCCACCACGCCGGATCGAACAGATGCCGGTAGTGCTCGCGGACCGCGGCCAGTTCACCCGCCGGCAGGCCCATGAACGGGCCGAAGCGTTCGGGGAACACATCGCGCGGCCCCACATGGAACCAGGGTTCGTCAGCCAGTGCTTCCTCCGGTGTGCGCGGCTGTGGCCAGGCGCGGAACACGCAGTCGCTGACCAGGCACAGTTCGTCGTAGTCGTAGAACACGGCCCGGCCGTGCCGCGACACACCGAAGTTCTTCGGCAGCATGTCACCGGGGAAGATGTTGTTGCGTGCCATGTCGGTGATCGCCTGCGCGTAGTCGAGCACCGCTGCACGTACCGCCTCCCCGCCCTGCTCGCGCAGGTACAGGTTCAATGGACGGAAACGGCGCTGCACGTAGCACAGTGCGATCTCCACCTCGTCGCCATCGACGCGCACGCTCTGTGCACACTGCTGCAGCAGTTCGTCCAGCAGTGCAGGAGCGAAGCGGTCGCGTGGGAAGCGCAGGTGGCGATAGGGCTGTGCGTCGAGCAGGCGGCCGACGCGATCGAGGTTGAACACCAGCGCGTACTTCTCTTCCACCTGCTGCCGCGACATCGCCTTGGGCCATGCGAAACGGTCGCGGATCAGCTTGAACACCAGCGGATAGCTGGGCATGGTGAACACCGCCATCACCATGCCCGGCGTGCCTTCGGCATGCACCAGCCGCTCCTGCGGATGCTCGTTGAAGTGGCGGAAGAAGGTGCGGTAGCGCTCGGTCTTGCCCTGCTTGGCACGGCCCAGCACGGTGTAGATCTCATCAATGGGCTTGCCCGGCAGCAGGCTGCGCAGGAACACTACGGCATCACCTACCGTGGCCAGGTTTGCCTGGAAGTAGCTGCGCGACACGCCGAACAGATGGGCGACGTCGCGGCGCCGGGTCAGTACCGCGTCGGCACGCAGTCCACGCTCATCGTTGACCAGCGCGATCACGCAGGGTGAGAAGCGGTGCTCGCCGAACACGCGGCCGACCAGATAGGCGCGGCGCTCGCGATAAAACACGGTGTCGAGCAGCTCGACGCTGCGCACGGGTGTATCGCCCCAGTGGGCCAGGTCGTCCTGC
The DNA here is from genome assembly GCF_030237085.1 of Stenotrophomonas maltophilia group sp. Smal32. Taxonomy (NCBI): domain Bacteria; kingdom Pseudomonadati; phylum Pseudomonadota; class Gammaproteobacteria; order Lysobacterales; family Lysobacteraceae; genus Stenotrophomonas; species Stenotrophomonas maltophilia group sp. Smal32. Next base: position 8,894 of record NZ_JASJSI010000029.1, on the reverse strand, counting down.
AGGCGCACGGCGATGGCCGCCGCGCAGCGCAGCTGGTGCGCATACGGAATGTCGAAGCGATAATCGGCCAACGCGCGCTGCAGGGCCTCCACCGGCCGCGTCGGCGAAACCGCGTAGGTATGCCGCGCGACCGGATGGGTGATCGCATCGGACGGCTCGACATCAAAGGCGATGAACTCCAACGCCGGATCCACGCCGCGGGTGGCGAACATGCGCCGCGACAACGTGTTGTAGAAGGTCTTGTACAACTCGGCGTCGATCAGTCCCAGCAGCAGCGCGCTGTACTGCGCGTGCACCTGCAGCCATAGCGCACGTTCGCCGATCGCCTCGCCGGCAAGGCGGCGCAGTGCATCCATCTGCTCGGCAATGCACAGGTCGTACAGCGCAATGCGCTCGACCGCATCCTGGCGGGCGCCGGCCCAGTCGCGCTGCTCGAAGCGCTGCCGCGCGCGGGCGGTCACGCCTGCGAATCGAGCGTGGTAATCCTCGAAGCCATCGCGGATGGCCACCGCGATGCGCGGTGCCAGCTCGGCAGCAATGTGAGGCTCGGACATGCAGGACTCACCCGGTAGGACCGGCTTCACCATACGCTGGCGTGGGGTGGCTTGTGTAGAGCCGGGCCCATGCCCGGCCCGGTTCACCGCAATCTGCCCGAAGCACAGCCGAGCGTCGGCCCGGCTCTGCCGGGGCAGGCCCCTTGCGTCCCACGAAAACGCAACGATTCCTACAGACCCCGGTCCACCGCGTTGCCTACCCTTTCAGGCTCACAACGGCACGAGGTGACGCATGCAGCAAATGACCCTGATCCCACGCATGGAGGAAGGCAACGTAATCCCGCAGCGGGTGCGAGACGGCTACATCAGCGCCACCGCGCTGTGCCAGTCCGTGAACAAGCGCTGGTCCGACTACCGGGCACTGAAATCGACGGAGGAGTTCCTGCAGGAGCTCACCCTCCAGACCGGGCTGGCCGAGCACGAACTCATCCACGTGGTCTCCGGCGGAATCCCGACCATGCAGGGCACCTGGATCCATCCCTATCTGGCCATCAACCTGGGCCAGTGGCTGTCCCGCAAGTTCGCGGTGAAGGTGGCGCAGTGGGTGGTGGAATGGCAGCAGGGTCGCGCCAACGCGGTGATGCCCGTGCATATCGAGCGCTACATGCAGAACCGGGCCAGGGTGCCGTACACCCACTTCTCGATGCTCAACGAGCTGACGTTGAACCTGATTGCACCGCTTGAACAGGCTGGCTACACCCTGCCGCAGGCGCTGGTGCCGGACATTTCCGAAGGGCGCCTGTTCTGCAAGTGGCTGAGGGACCAACGGGGTGTCGACACCGATGCACTGCCGACGTATGACCACACCTACCCGGATGGGCGCACGGTGCCGGCCAAGCTGTACCCCAACGAGTTCTACGAGGACTTCCGCCGCCACTTCAATGAAGTATGGCTCCCCGAGAAAGCACCGGCGTACTTTGCAGCGCGCGACAGCAAGGCGCTTTCGTTCGTGGCCGCGCTGCTGCTTCCGGCGAAGTGACTGCGGCTGAAAGCAGCCGAGCATGGCTCGGCTCTACAGATGCGAAGCGCAGCCGAGCATGGCTCGGCTCTACAGATGCGACGCGCAGCCGAGCATGACGTTTCGCTCTCCTGTGGAGCCGAGCCCATGCTCGGCTCCACAGAAGCCGGCGCTTCAGATCGCCAGATCGGCCTCCACGTCCTGCACCTTGCGCCGGGCCAGGGCCAGGTTGGACTTGGTACGGTCGAGCACGATGTAGAAGAACAGCCCCTTCTTCTTCGCCACCGGGCGCATGATGTGGTACGCCTTGCCCAGCGAGATCAGGATGTCCTCGATGCTGTCGTTGAGATTCAGCGATGCGGCGGTCTTCATCTTGGCGCGGATTACTTCAGTGTTGCCGGCGGCGGCCACTTCCATGTCCATGCCGGCACCGGCCTCGCCCAGCAACATGCCGCTTTCGTAGTCGACCAGCGCCACTGCCTGCGCGCCGTCGATGCCCATCAGTGCGTTCAACGATTCATTCAATCCAGCCACGTCGCACCCCTTGTCGATGTTGGTTCGAGCCCCTCGTTCCCCTGCGGCCGGGCTCACGATCCGCCGAGTTCAGCCAGGATCGCCTGGCCACATTCCCTGCTCTGCCACAGCACCTGGCCGATCACGCTGCGCTGGTCGCAGGCCGCCATCAGCAGCAGCGGCGCGCGCCCTTCGGCCTGGATCGCCAGCATCAGCACCTTGCCGCCCGCGGCCTCCAGCATCAGCGTCTGCAGATCACCCAGCACCAGTTCGCGCCCCACCGCTGCGGCCAGCGCCAGCATCGCGCTGGTCATCGCTGCCAGGCGTTCACCACGCCCTTCGGCACCGGCACTGACCAGGGCGAAGCCATCGACACTGGCCAGCACCACCGTGCGTACGCCTTCCACCCGCTGCCGCAGGTCCTGCAGCAGCGGCTGCAGGCGCTCACGCTGGCCGGCATCGGGCAGTACCGCCACCTGCCCGTCAGCCATGCGCGGCCACCAGTGCGTGCGCTTCCATCTCACCCATCAATACATCCATCAGCAGCAATCCCTGTTCGCGGTCGCGGGCATCCACTGCCAGCAAGGGCAGCGGTTGATCATCGAGGCTGGCGCGTGCAGCCCAGTCATCCAGCGCGGCGTGCGGCGCCTGGTCGAGATGGGTGACGGCCACCACCAGTGCCAATGACGATGCGAACGGCCGCAGCACCTGCAGGTAATCCTCCAGTTCGGCAACCACGCCCGCGCGCCGCGCGTCCAGAAGCAGCACGGCGCCGCGGGCGCCCTGCAGCAGGATCGGCCAGAGGAAATCGAAGCGCTGCTGGCCCGGCGTGCCGTACAGGCGCAGACGCTCGCCATTGGGCAGGTCGATATCGGCATAGTCCAGGGCGACGGTGGTGGACGCCTTGTCGGCACCGACGCGGTCACTGTTGGCCACATCGGTATCGATCACCGCCCCGGCCGCGATGCTGCGCACCAGGGTCGATTTGCCACTGCCCATGCCACCGAGCACCACCACCTTGTGCTCACGCATTGCGCTCGCTCCCGCGCAGGTGCCGCCACAGGCGGGCGAGCAGGCCGTTGTCGGTGCCGGCAGCACCTGCCGACAGCGCTACCGCCGGCGCTGCCTGCAGCTGCGCATAGCCGCACAGGTAGGCGGCATGGATGAAGTCGCGCACGGCAGCGGCTGGCAGCTCGAGCAGCATCGCGCACTCGTCCACCGTGCACGCGCGCTTGAGCAGCAGCGAGCACAGCCGGAAGCCATCGTGGTCATGGCCCAGCACACGGAAGTCGGGCCAGCGCAGCAGCTTCACCGAAGCACCACGCAAGCGCTCGTCCAGCGCCTGCCAATGGCGGCTGCGCTGTGCCCACTGCCACAGCAGGGGCCGCAGCGGCTGCCGCGGCCGATCAGCGGCCAGGGCCTGCAGGCGCGCTGGCCTGAGCGCATCCAGCTGCAGGCGTTCGAAGGCATCGGCCAGGCGTTCGACCAGCGCAGCGGCAGGCTCCTGCAGCAGCACCGCCTGGTCGTGCTCCAGGTCCATCAGCAGTATCGGCTCGCCGGCATCGCAGAGCAGGGCCTGGCCCTGGCGCAACGGCAGCCGCTCGCGCAGGAGGCGGGTGATGGCGTGTGCACCATCGGCCAGGCGGATCGGTGCGGGTGCCTGCATGGCCAGAGGCTCCACTGCCAACTGCATCCCGCGCAGCGCGCGGCCGATGGCTCCGTCATCAAGTACGTCCTGGTGGCCATCGCCGTCGCGCAGCTGGCCCCCCAGATCCTCGATCCAGCACTGCAGTCGCGGTCGTTGCTGGCGCATGCGCAGGGCTGCATTGCGCAGCGCCGGTGTATCGCGGATGACCAGCAGGTCGCAGTCGTCCAGGTCCTGGCTGCGACGGATCTGGCCATCAGGCAGGGCCGAGGCCAGTCGCAGCCGCTGCAGCAGGGCTTGCTCGCCCTGGATGTCGGTTCCCACTACCAGCACGCGTGCCATCGGTGTTCCCCGTGCGACCACCTCCCCGGTGGTCTCGCGTCGCCAAGGCTAGGGCATCGCTGGAGGCAACCGTCGTGATCGATTGCTCAGATTGAAGGCAACTGCAAACCCGTGCCGATCCATTCTGCGACCGCCATCGCGGGCAAGTTTCATGCCCTCTTGACAGCATTACGCCGGTTGACGGATTTCGCGGTTCTGGTCGCCGGGGGATGGGGTCGGAGCCCTCTGCGGGCAGAGGGATCCGACCCCCAAAGCAGATTGGGGTCAGATCCCTTTTGCGCGCAGAAGGGATCTGACCCCGGAGGCAAAAAGAAACCCGCGCCGAGGCGCGGGTTCCGGTGTCACGACCAAGCGGCGATGTATCAGCCGCGCAGCTGCTCCAGCGCGGCGTTGAAGGTCGCGCTCGGGCGCATCGCCTTGCCGGCCTTGGCCACGTCCGGGCGGTAGTAGCCGCCGATGTCCACGGCCTTGCCCTGCACAGCGATCAGCTCTTCAACAATCTTCTGCTCGTTGTCGGTCAGCGCCTTGGCCAGCGGTGCGAAGCGTGCCTTCAGCGCAGCATCTTCGTCCTGCGCGGCCAGCGCCTGGGCCCAGTACAGCGCGATGTAGAAGTGGCTGCCACGGTTGTCGATGCCACCCAGCTTGCGCGACGGCGACTTGTCGTTGTCCAGGAACTGGCCGTTGGCTTCGTCCAGCGCCTTGGCCAGCACGCGGGCGGCGGCATTGTCGTAGCGGTTGCCCAGGTGTTCCAGCGACGCGGCCAGGGCCAGGAACTCACCCAGCGAATCCCAGCGCAGGTAGTCCTCTTCAACGAACTGCTGCACATGCTTCGGGGCCGAACCACCGGCACCGGTCTCGAACAGGCCACCACCGGCCATCAGCGGCACGATCGACAGCATCTTGGCGCTGGTGCCCAGCTCCATGATCGGGAACAGGTCGGTCAGGTAGTCGCGCAGCACGTTGCCGGTCACCGAGATGGTGTCCTCGCCCTTGCGGATGCGGTCCAGCGAGAACGCGGTGGCTTCCACCGGCGGCAGGATGCGGATGTCCAAGCCGGCGGTGTCGTGGTTCTTCAGGTACTGCTCGACCTTGGCGATGACCTGCGCGTCGTGGGCGCGGGCGGCGTCCAGCCAGAACACGGCCGGGGTGCTGCTCAGGCGAGCGCGCTCGACGGCCAGCTTGACCCAGTCCTGGATCGGCGCGTCCTTGGTCTGGCACATGCGCCAGATATCACCGGCTTCCACGGCATGTTCGAAGACCACGGTGCCGGCGTCGTCGGTGACCTTGACCACGCCGTCGGCGGCGATCTGGAAGGTCTTGTCGTGCGAGCCGTACTCCTCAGCCTTCTGCGCCATCAGGCCGACGTTCGGCACCGAGCCCATGGTGGCCGGGTCGAAGGCGCCGTGCGCCTTGCAGTCGTCGATGACGGCCTGGTACACGCCGGCGTAGCAGCGGTCCGGAATGACCGCCTTGGTGTCCTGCAGCTTGCCTTCGGCGTTCCACATCTTGCCGGAGTCGCGGATCATCGCCGGCATCGAGGCGTCGACGATCACGTCGCTCGGCACGTGCAGGTTGGTGATGCCCTTGTCCGAATTGACCATGGCCACGCCTGGACGCTGTGCGTACTCAGCGGCCAGGTCGGCTTCGATCGCGGCGCGGGTGGCTTCCGGCAGCGACGGCAGTCGCGCGGCCAGGTCGCCGATGCCGTTGTTGGCATCGAAACCGGCCTGCTTGAGCACGTCGGCGTGCTTGGCCAGCACGTCCTTGTAGAACTCGTTGACCGCCACGCCGAACATGATCGGGTCGGAGACCTTCATCATGGTCGCCTTCAGGTGCAGCGAGAACAGCACGCCCTGGGCCTTGGCATCGGCAATCTGCTCACCGATGAACGCGGCCAGTGCCTTGCGGCTCATCACCGCGGCATCGACGATCTCGCCGGCCTTGACCGCGGTCTTTTCCTTCAGCACGACGGCGCTGCCGTCCTTGCCGTGGAAGGTGATCTTCAGCGAACCGGCATTGGCCAGGGTGGCCGACTTCTCGCTGCCGTAGAAATCGCCGGCGGCCATGTGCGCGACATGCGACTTCGAATCCGACGCCCAGGCGCCCATGCGATGCGGGTGCTTGCGCGCGTAGTTCTTCACCGACAGCGGTGCGCGGCGGTCGGAGTTGCCTTCACGCAGCACCGGGTTCACTGCACTGCCCTTGACCTTGTCGTAGCGCGCCTTGTAGTCGCGCTGCTGGTCGTCAGCCGGGGTTTCCGGGTAATCCGGCAGCGGGTAACCCTGGTCCTGCAGTTCCTTGATGGCCGCCTTCAGCTGCGGCACCGAAGCGGAGATGTTCGGCAGCTTGATGATGTTGGCGTCCGGGGTGGTCGCCAGCTGGCCCAGCTCGGCCAGGTCGTCGCTGACCTTCTGTGCATCGGACAGCAGTTCCGGGAACTGCGACAGGATGCGGCCGGACAGCGAGATGTCACGGGTTTCCACCACGATGCCGGCAGTGGCGGTGTAGGCGTCGACGATCGGCAGCAGCGACTGGGTGGCCAGGAACGGGGCTTCGTCGGTCAGCGTATAGAGGATCTTGGACATGGGGGACTTGGACTCTGTAGCAATGCTCAGGGGAAGGCCGGCGCCAGCGCCGGGCCACGTGCAACCGTGTCGCTTTCCCCCGTCGCCGTCAGGGTGGGCGCGCGGCGGGGAAACCCCTGCATTGTCGCGTTTTCAGCCGCGCGGGGCAAAGCCGCGCCATACGCGGCGGTACTGCACGGCGGCAACGGTGTGATCCATCCACGCGTGGATGAAACCCAGCCCCAGCATCGGTAGATCCACGCCATGCGTGGATGAAGCCAACCGTCGCCCAATAAAAAAGGACGCAGCCTCGCGGCTGCGTCCATCGTGAGTCCTGCCGGGAGAGAGTCGGCAGGACTTACTTGACCTCGAACTCCTGCGGCGTTCCGGCCGCCTTGCCATCGACCATGACCTCGGCGCGGTACTTGCCGGCCGGCCAGCCCTTTGCATTCTTGAACGTGACGTTGGTGGTCTCCGCGCCGCTGGCATTCAGGGTCGCGGTCTGTTCGCCGGCCACCTGGCCGTCCTGGAAGGTCAGCTTGGCGCCGACATTGACGTTGTTGGCAGCGCCATCGGTCTTGACCGAGACGATGACGTCATCCTTCGGCGAGAACAGTGCAGCCGGGGTGACCGACTTGTCGGCGGCAGCGGTCTTGCCCACGGTGACTGTGGAAACGCTGACCGCAGCAGCTTCCGCCATCGGCGGCGGTGCACCGGTCATCGGCGCCGGCGCTGCCGGCTCGGCTGGAGCCGTGGCAGCCGGAGCGGCGTTGGTGTCGGTCGACTCTTCCTTCTTCTTGCAACCGACCAGGGCGACACTGCCCAGCAGGGCGGCGATCAGGGCGGTCTGGAGCGGGGTGGTCTTGATCATTCGGGGTTCCTCCCAGGGATTGTCGGACGGCGTTCGAACGCCGGCTTACTTCGGCGGCAGCTTCAGGGTCTGGCCCGGGAAAATCTTGTCCGGGTCGTCAAGCACATCTCGGTTGGCTTCGAAGATCTTCTTCCAGGCGTTGGCGTCGCCCAGATGCTGCTTGGCGATCTTCGACAGCGAGTCGCCCTTCTGCACGGTGTAGGTGCCGCCGCTGACGATCTCGGCGGTGCTGTCCACCGAAGCGCTGACGCCGGAGAAGTCCGCCTTCGGCACCTGCTCGGCGGTACTGTCGACGCTGGCGCTGACGCCGGAGAAATCGGCTTTCTTCTCGGTACTCATCCACAACTCCCGTCTGCATGACTACGTGGCTCGCACGTTGCCATGGCGGTTGTTAAACGGGGATGGTGCAGATGTGAAGCCGCCCCGGGGGGCGGCTGAACAATCGAGGCGGAAGGTGGCCGCTGCGCTCGCCGGGCGTGGCCCGGCGCTACCCGTAACCGCCTGCGGCGGCGGTTACTGGCGCAGTTCGCGGTAGGTCGCTGCCGGGGCGACGATGCCGGGGCTGGCGCGCCACGGGTTGATGTCCAGGCCGCCACGGCGGGTGTAGCGGGCTTCCACTTCCAGCCATTGCGGCTGGCAGCGCGCGGACACCTCGCTGAAGATCCGCTCAACGCACTGCTCGTGGAACTCGGCGTGTTCGCGGTAGCTGACCAGATAGCGCAGCAGGCCGGCACGGTCGATCCTCGGCCCGCGGTAACGCAGGCTGACCGTGGCCCAGTCCGGCTGGCCGGTGACCGGGCAGTTGGACTTCAGAAGCGCCGAGACCAGGGTCTCTTCCACCACTTCACCGGCATCGGCCGAGAGGAAGTCGGCCTGCGGCGGGCCGTAGCAGTCGATCTCCAGTTCCAGCCCGTCGATGGATTCACCGAGTGGCGTCTCGCGCAGGCCCGGCAGGCCGAACTCGACCTGGACCGGCGCACCGGCGCAATCCGACAGATCCGCCACGATGCGCGCACGCAGTGCCTCGGCGCTGTCGATGCGGGTGCTGTTGAGGGAATTGAGGTACAGCTTGAACGACTTCGATTCGATCAGCCGTGGCGAGGTGCACGGCACCTGCACGGTGGCCACGGCCACCTGCGGCTTGCCGCGCGGGTCGAGCCAGCTCAGCTCGAAGGCATGCCAGCGGTCGTGGCCGACGAACGGCAGCGCGGCGTCATCGAGACCGATCTCGGCGCGGGCGCCGCTGCGGGGGATGGGAAACAGCAGGCCGGGATCGTACTGCGACGGGTAACTGACCTCGCGACCGAGGCTGGAATCCTGTGGGGTGTTCATGGCGGGCATTGTATCGCGCGGAGGGCGGGCCTTCGGCCGGGCCGGCCAACGGCGGAGCCCCTCCGTGGTGGTTGTGTTGCCGGATGCCGGGGTTGGCCGGGAGGGTGGCTTGGCT